>DATBHO010000056.1:0-8502 GCA_036557405.1 Nitrososphaeraceae archaeon | reverse complement strand
GAATTTGATACAGTAGAAGGGCCACAGAAATATCTAGTTAGAGCAATGAAAGAAACACCAGATTCATTATTAGCAAAAATAAAAACTATTGTTAAACAATTCAATGCTATAAGTGATAAGACGGCAACATTATTAAGCGCTAATGTATTAGGTTCCTACTTTCAAGACCGATTTAGCACAGTTCATTATCTTATGATTGTTGGAGCAAATGGAACGGGTAAGAGTGCTTTTGGTGATACTTTTGAATGTTTAGGGTATAGGGCCGTAAATATTACGAATGCAACTGAAGCCTTTTGGTTCCGAATATTTGGAACTATTGAATACGGCCAAGTTACAATTGTAGTCGAAGAGTTCGACAAGATGGATGAAAATAGTCAGACAATGTCCATGTTGAAAGTGGCGTATCAACCAAATGCTAAGGTCCCTAGAATGAATAATGATAATTCAAAAATGGAATTCTTCTATCCATTTTGTTTTAAAATTATGATTTCTGAAAAGTCGCCAAATGAAGATAAGGCTAGGGGTGTACTTGACAGGTCATTTAAGATAAAATCATACAAGGGATTTCCTGAATACAATATTAAAGAAATTAGAAATCCACAAGGTAATACTAAGAGACAAGAACAACTTGACGCAATTAATGACTTGAGAAAATTACTGCTTGCCTACAGAGTTTTACACATGAAAGACCCATACAAAGAAATCGATATCGGATTAGATGGAAGAGATGAAGAGCTTTGTAAACCGCTATTACAATTGTTCTATACTTTAGGAGCATCCGAAGAAACAAGAACAGAAATAGAAAAAACATTACAGTATTTCCTTGACATTAAAAACGATAGAAAAGGTGATTCCCTTGAAGGGTCAATTTATCCTATTGTAGTTGAAGCTGTAAAGTTAGGAGAGGATCATGTTTCCTTATCTGATGATGACATAGGTAAAAGACTCAAGTCAATATCTGCGACTGAATTATGGCAACAAATTACAAATGCATTAGAAGGGGATTTTAAACGAGATAACAACGGGGATATTATAGAGCCCAATACGTTCTACAGTGCAGATTTTGGAAGGCAGTATAGGAGCCGAGTTATTGCCATAATACGGGATAAATTCGGAGCAGAAAAGGATCATAGAATGAAGGGAAATAATCTAATTTTTGACTTAGACCGTTTAGAAGAAATGAAGAAAATCTATAAAGATGACGGAAAAATAAAGACAAGGCCTATAGATGAATCATCGAGTGAGTCATCTAAAAACGAGGGTGAAAATGACTTTGATGATTCACTGACTCACTCAGACCCTGATACCCGAAGAGGGGGTGCTAGTGAATCATATGAAGATGAGGTCAAGAAAGATCATGATTCACCCAGTACCATCTTAGGTATTGGGGGTTTAAGTGAATCAGTGAATCATTTGGAGCGTGAAACTAATGATTCACCCAATGATTCACATGTAGTCTCTAAATCTAAATCTCTAACCGTACTTGTAGGCAAATCTAACCCTAAAGACAAACCCATACCAGAAATACGTGACCCCGTACCAAGCGAATATCATGCTAAAGCTCCTATTGTATGGAATGGAGTTGTAGCTCAATTAATAAAAATAAAAGGCACTGAAATTGGAGAGCAAATTGTTTACGATGCATATCCAGCTACTGGCAATTTCACATTGAAAAATAATTTCATAACAGGTCACTTAAGGCTGAGAGGGAGAGTGGGAGGACAATATCCTCACAAATATCTAGAGTTTATCAATAGAGTGTTTGATGCAACAACACCAGTCAGAACTATTGAAGTTTGTAGTAACAGAATTCTGGGTTTGAATAAATGTGGTAACTGCTTCACTGTAGACATAAACCCTGAGTATAAACCTGATTTAGTAGCTGATGGGCAGCTACTTACAGAAATAAAAGACGAGTATTTTGAGCGATGGCGATGTGATCCACCATATAACAATAAAACTGCAAAGGAGATGTACAACTGTGAGCTTCCAAGCTTATACAACTTACTAGATGCTGGAGCTCGTGTAATAAAACCAGGTTCATTGATGTTCCTATTATGCAGTCAAAATGTACAGTCTGGTACAATAGGAAAGGGGAATATCAAGAGGATAGGCTTCATATACATATCAGTTGTTCCAAATAACGAAACTAGAATTCTAAACATCTATGTTAAACAGGATGAAAAGGAGTTACAAAAATAAAAATGACCATAGAACGAACAACCCCCGAAGATTGTTCAATATGTGGTAAAATAAGTAACCATATTGTATTCTATGAAACTTGGATATGTCAGAAATGTCTTAGATTCATGAAGGCGTTAAAGCAGAAATGAGTTTTTGCCGTTCTTTATAAATGATTGTTACGCTACTAGTAACATAAGATATGAATAAGTTACAAGAATTAGATAGGTTAAGAACAATTGCCGTATCTAAGGAAAATTATGACAAATTGAAAAGATTAGGATATACAGCAGATTCTTTTAACGATGTACTGACCAGGCTTTTAGTGGATGTAAAGGAGGATAGGTAAACATGCAAGACGACAAACGTAACAAAAAACCAAAACCGAAGGTCCTCAGAAAATGCGTAGAAAAGAGATTAATTGTGAATCCAAATGTAAGTTATGCGGACTGAGCAGAGAAGATCCACATTATAATGCCTTGTACCGAACATCTAGATACGGACATAAATTTTGTCTTTGTCGATGTCATAGTCCATTCCATTTTTCAGTGGTAATAAATGATGAGTGAAAATACCACGAACCTAGTCAAACCTAGGCAGAAATTTGCTCCCTTTACTAGGATCCAGAGAAAAGAGCGAAGAGATGAAGTTTATAGACTTCATTTTGATAATGGGATACCTGCAACAAGAATTGCAGAACTGATGAAAGTAGATAGAAACACAATCAACAATGATCTCAAAATCCTGTATAACAAGGCCATAAAGGACTACACCTCAGATAGGAGTTTTGATGATATTATAGAAAAACAGTTAGTAAGACTGGAAACACAACGTGATAGACTATTATTAGATCTTTGTGAATCAAAAGACGTTAACAGTAAAGTAACAATTGAACGCCTGATAGCAGATATCGATTTTAAACTCATTTGAGTAATTGAGAGGCTAGGTCATAATGTAGTTCGGTATTGGGATGAAATTATTAAACAAATCAACAAAATAGCAGAAAATGAAAAATTAAATGCACGCTACACTAGCCTCTTTGAACTCAGAAGGATTTCTATCGAATCAGGAGAAAGTCTGAATAAACTCAGGGAAGAGATTCTAAAGGAAAAGTAAAATGTATAATTATTGCTTAACCGTGAATTTGAGTATTTGTTTGAAAATCTATACAAAAGTGATTCAAAAAATTCCATATTTTGACGCCAGAATATCACCAGATGATATCGGTTCGGATACGAGTATAGTCAACCTATTTTTTACCATGCCAGGAAATAAAATTCCAATCATACGAATCAACGTTACTACAACAGAGGTACCACTCGATAAGTATACTTTCAGCGTATCAATTATTGGGACAATGGATGAAACAGAGAGTGCAAATATTCCTTTTGCGGAGATTGAAGTAGATAAATTGATCAAAGATTACAACCATTTGAATCCTTTAATAAAAGAAGGCATATCACATAGTATTAGAGCTGGATGTAACCCAAATAGAACTGCTTCAAGATCTTTTGTAGTAAAGTGCAGAATGTTTGATGAGATGTACGAAGATCAAGATTATGGTTACGATATAAATGAGGATGAAATTGCTGAATCAGTTTTACCTTACATAATATCAATGCAAGACATTTACTCACGAATATATCCGGCGATTTAGAATTATCCCTACTCAATAATACTAACCTTATTACTATTCTTAGGACAGCGTATGCTAAAGAGTTAGTTTTAGATAAAGAACAGACGAGTTACAATAAAAATCGACAGTAGAAAATTTTTTATTTAATTGTTGCACGTTTAAATTACGATATTCACGGGTGGGAGGCTTTTCCCGAATGCAGTCCATAATCCTCCCATCAGTGCTAGTGACCGTTTCGTATGTATATCTCATGGATCCAAAATAAAAAATTAACTGGTATTGTTTTTTATGAAACCGTTAATACGTATTTTATACCGAAATTTTAAGGCTCAACTTATGATTAATATTTCTTAGAGAAACAAAAAAAATTTTCACACTGACCTAATTCTTGATTTGTTGGGCGTTTACCTTCAACCTTGTTCATTTAAATTCTTAAAAGAAGGGGTGTAATTAAACTTCTGTTAAATGAAGGCATTTTGCATACCTGAAAAATTGCGAGAATATGCGGAAATTGGAAGAATAACTACTAATCTATCTCTAGATGTTTAATTAATTAGTTAAATTTCGTTATGGAAAACTGGTCAATATCAGTTCCATTGTTACTACTTTGAAAAGCCCCTTGAAGTTGTTTTTCTGTGTTTGTTTTTGTAATATTCACAAATAGAAAACCCGTATCTATGAATTGTTTTGCTATATACTGAGATTGTGCAACAAGTTCGTGGGGAGGTGCGCCGGCTGTTCCAGCAATAACGTAGACCGGGACTCCAGGATTTTGATAGTCCGAACTATTAGTCCCATCTTTTATTATTGGTTTTCCAGGCCGCTCGTTATTGAAGAGTACGGGATAGGTTCTTTGATAGTTATGATTGTGGGCTGAGATTACTAAGTCGACGCCGTATTTCTCAAATAATGATGGATAAGAATTTCTAATGTTTTGTGAGCCTGGATGTGTGCTCGGTGATGAATAAAACGGTCTGTACCCAAAGACTACTATCCAGTCAATATTTTTATTGCTAGATGACCGGGCTAGATCGTTACTCACGAAAGTGTATTGTGTGGAATTAGAACCAAATGGGATAAGCCTATCATCGCCTGTTGCCATCGCTAGAAAATGTATATTCTGGTAATCGAATGAATAGAAAGGCTCTTTCATATCAAAGTGTCGCATATACTGACTGTAACGAGATGAATGATCATCAATGTTATCTGTATCATCTGATCCCAGTACAACCTTAATTTTACCGGCTTTATCTGCTTTGGAAAAAAGCTTAAAGAAACAAGCAGGGTTTTTTACTTCTGACAAGTCACCTAACGCCAATACCAAGTCAGGGTTTCTTTCCTGCATTGCCTTCGCAGTTTTCTTTGTCTTGGCATCACAATAAAAATCTCCGGCGGCTGCTAGAGTGACTGTGTTTCTTATTCCCGAAGGGTAAGATTTATTGTCTATTTTAGGTGATTCATCTGTTTTGACTACCTCAAAAGAATTATTGGCCGAGGTGGCTGGGTATCCTTGATGTGATGCTTCCACCGTTATGACAAGGGGTCCAGCATCACCTTTCTTGCCGACGGTCCAGGAATAAACAAATTTTCCTTCGATATCGGTACTTCCTTTAAATGGCTTCACAAAATTCTCACCAGGATAAATCAGTTTTCCATCAATCTGCGCATTTGGTATTGGCCTATGGTTTGAATCAGTAACCGTTACTGTGGCATTTTGAGTATCTCCTCTTGCTACTGGATTCTTTTGCGGCGAAATCGAGACAAGCAACTGCGAGTGTTGAGTTGACTCCACTGGAGATATTGTTTCAGATGCATTGGATTGATGTTGCTGTAGTTGCTGAGTAGACTCTACTGGAGATATTGTTTCAGAGGGCTTGTAATTGGGAACACCATTGACAACCACGCTATTCCATCGTGTAGGAGCTGATTCACATTGCAGCTTCCCAGTAATTTTATTCTGCCCTTCAATTATATGGGTATAATTTTCGTGTATTACAAATTCCCATTGAGAAAAGTCTCCTAATCCTGCTTTCCCTTTAGCGATTGCCATTTGGTAAGGTCTAATATCGTTAACTATGACAGAAACTGAGCAATTTTTCTCGACATTATCTGATGATTGACCGGACACTAGAAGTTCCTTCTCTGAACTAACTTGGTGGATTGCGACAGGATTAACTATTTTTATCCATTCTGGGTCATTTGCAGACGCTGATAATTCTCCTGAAGGCTGCCCAAATAACGCTTGGATTGGAGACAACATCAAAATGATAATCAAAGCAATTCCTAATACGACTAGGTATAGAATCCCGAGTTCACCATCAATTTCGCAAAGAATCGAGTAATATAAATGAATTATGAAGGGGAATTCTAGTGAAACTCGTAAATTATCATGAGAATCTTGACTAGAGCACGGAAATGACCGTTCCCACGCCATTCAGACCCGCCTTCCTTTTTTAGTATAGTTGATATTTGTTACTGCTCGAATTACCAAACTTGTAATGATTCAATTAGCCCGTTTGAGAAAAATACTTGAAGAACTATATCAAGAATTTACTGAGCATGTAGGACAAACGAATTACACAATTTAGTCCGGTCTCCTTCCTTGACTATGTTCTACGTGCCATTGAATTCAGCTAAAGTTGACGTTACTGTAGACTATGGGTTAGCAACAAAAAAGCATTTCACAGGTACTACTGACGAGTGTGGAAGGGCATCATTTTCTTGGACGATAGGAAAGTATAATGTACCTGGAACGTATTCTGTTGACGCTCAGGTATCATCAGAAAGTTATGGATCAGCATCGGAAGACACAGAGTTTGAAGTAGAGTCTGAATCTGAAGATCAATAATCTTGGATTTCTTTTTACTATCTAGATCTCGGAGTGACTAATTGTACATTAACTGCAGTAAACAGGATTCCATGACAATTATCATCATAAATATTAAGAAGTTAATAGAAGGAATTTACAAGGACATAATGTCTCCTAAAATTGGTTAACCATCCCTATAACACGTAATGTATAACTTCTCCATTTACTAACCAAGGGAATTTTCCGAAGATAAACAATAGAACACCAAATTAACTATCAATATTGAGTCGAAAATAATTTTCAAATGTTGTTAATCAAATTATCTCATTTAATAAAATCGATTAAAACAGAAAAACGATCCATGACTTCCATATAAATAGTACCCTAATGTAAGGTTTCTAGTAGATTGGTTCTAATACAGGATTTGTTAGATAATTAAAAGTTGTATTTGGTGAAAATCCTGATTATGATTACAAAATTGTGTCACCAGATTCTCATGAAATACTAATAGTTAATTTTTCTACAGAACATAAAACAATGTTATCCTACTTGTATATGACGATAAACAAGTTATACGTGGCAATATGGCAATACCTGAAAAATATGATAAACTGATCATAAGTTTGTGGACCTCGTACGCAAACGAATACAGTTTAGACAAGGATCAAACTTTGTATAATGACCTGTTAGACGCTGTTAGACTTAATTTGAAACGTTATGAAATAAAATAAGTTTGCCCTCTAAAAATTTAAATACTAAAAAACGATCCGTCTTAGATATGAGATATTTTATTATCGCAGTGACAATACTGCTTTCGTCGTTTTTTATGATACTAGTGACAACAACGGAATTATTCGCTCAACCTGCAAGTATGCCTAGCACACAAAATATTGATGCTACTTATGCAGTAAGCATAGTTCCTGGTGCGGCTCAAAAAGACAGCACGTATCATTATTTTCCTCCACAGATCGCAGTACCTGTACGTACCACTGTAGCCTGGTTTAATAACGACTTTGGACAGCCACACACGGTGACCAGCGGAGAGCCAAAAGCAGCCGATGAGGGTTCAGTATTTCATTCAGGTATAATGCCGGCCACTGCGAATTCTTTTTTTAAGTTCACATTTAGTAAACCTGGAGACTTTCTATATCATTGCATGATACATCCTTGGAGGGTAGCATCTGTATACGCAAGTGATGCATTTTTCATAGGTAATGGTTTTAAAATTGGCATCGGTTCTGGTGCAACTTGGAATATTACAACGCATCCAAGAGTGCTGCTCGATATTGAACCACAAACCATAAGATTGGATGGAACTACTCCCTTAACTTACAACGTGACTATTAGCGAAGGTCAAGTTAGCAAAAAGTTATTTTCGAGGCTGTTTACTACTAACGGCGAGTCTCTCCCAGTTGAGTTGATTTCCTCACAAGACAATCAAACTACTTCATATGGGCCTGATTTTAGCAGTACAGGAGCATACCACATCCAATCAGGTTTCAAGAATGGTACCACATACCCAATAAGCGTTGAGCTGGTCTCAATAAACAACAAACCACCAGGAAGTCCCATGAAAGTAGTACTCGATCTCAAGACTGCCTAGTTAGTTTTTTAATTTTCAATTGTCCTCAAATATTGCACTACAACAGGAGTATTTTCGCCCGTGAATTTCAAGCGTCTACAATATCCTGGCGCTAGACCCAGACCGTATTCATCTTGTTTCTCTTCTTCGATACCGAGCCGCCTAAGCATACCTTGCATTTGTCTGCCTTTACTTTGTTTAATCATGCTTTTTGAATTATTGAAATTTTTTATGAGGTCTTTGACATCATGTTCAGCTACACCAGAGCCTCTTGCTATCCTTTTTCTTCTTGAA
>DATBHO010000055.1:0-3420 GCA_036557405.1 Nitrososphaeraceae archaeon | reverse complement strand
TCCATTACGTGCTAGGAGGAGACATGTCTCTAGTCCAATACCCGACGAGCTACCTGTGACAACAGCGACCTTTTGATTTTCTAGTTCCAAATTTTCGTTCTGGTGTAATAAAACCCTTCATTTATATCGTAACTATTCTTCACTATCCTAATCTAAATATTGAGCTAATCTTGACGACTATGCATTTTTAGCAATAACAAGCTAAAAAAATAACTTCGACTCATCCAATTCCAATGGATAATACTCCATCAAAATACTCGACGCAACCCAAAATGGTATGGTCAGTTGATGGTCAAAATTTCGTCGAACTACCGTCAGATAAGCGTCAAATCACGGTCAAATGACGGTCAAAACTTCGTCATTAGAGGAATACGCGTGAATTGACATCCGTAACTCAGTTTTAGCATGGGATTTTTTTCGATCTTTTATAAATCGAATTATCTAAAATTACTTGTGAAGAGTATTGGGCAGCAAAACTCATCCTTCAATAAAAAAGGAAGTCATTAGGCTGTGGCTTAAAGGCCTTCCCAGAGATCAAATCGCAAACGAAGTAGATATTGGGGCAAGGACAGTGAGTTCTATAGTTAAAGAATGTAGACCAAACGATCCAGATTTTGATCTTTTAAGAGAAGTTGCCGTAATTATTAAAAATGAAGGTATGAATTTAAACCTCGCAGCTTCTTCAATCAGGCTAAAAAGGATATTGGAAGACAATGGCTTGAACGAAGAACAGATTGAATCATTTATTGAAAAAATTGAGATTCATTGCTTTAAGCGTAGTCTGGATGTTAATGAATTTATTAATCTTATATTCAAGATATCAATTATTTCAAATAATTTAGATGTGTCTATTGATAATCTTCCTGAATATGTCTTACAGAAAAAAGAGGAACTATATGGAATCATAGAGAAGGTATCTGATTTGGAGTCGGAGAAAGACGATTTGCTAAAAGAAAAGGAAGTAACTATGGATATTCTCTCGGATTATGAGAAAAAAAGGCCTGTAGCAGAAAAGCTTGCAGAAACAGAAAGGGAATTAGGAGTGATAACAAAGGAGAGAGATTCCTCAGAAAATGAGATAACTGCTAAGAGCCATGAACTGCATAAGATGAAATATGAACAGATGATTCCTACGGAGCAGGTAGATATAGTTAACAAGAGATTGGATGTACATACAGTTCCGAAAGAATTAGATGATTTGATGAAAGAATTTCGACAACACGTGGGCATTTATCCAGATGTTATAAAAATCATGAGAGACCGTAGACGTTACACTCCTTTTGACATAAATAAATATATATAGGCAGTATATATAACTCAAAACAGAGTATAAAGAAGCCGGATACTGGCTCTTGATAAATATTGTTCAGCAGTTAAAAATCGTAATTCGATCAAAATAAATGATATTTTTTCCAACTGAATACAGAGATTATACAAGTATACAAGTACATTAATGATTGTGTTAGTAGATGTTAGTAGATTCGAATTTCTCTATAAAAAGAAAATCACAAACTTGAGATTCAAAGGGAATTATAGTAGACACCAAAATAATATTTACATTCAGTTGGTTGTCTAAAAAAGATAGCAAACTGTCTAGCTTCAAAAACGTAAGTAAATTTGCGACGCTTTCTAAGTATAAATTTGCAATCTACTTATAGTACTTGGCTTCGAGTATTTTACTTTTATTTAATTGAAACTGTTATTTGTAAATAGCGTATTCTTTGCTCTCATTGCTAGCTTTTATTCGGATAGAGTAGTTAGACGGATCTTGTATATGTAGCTCATATTCTTATCTGGACCAATAACTTGTATTTATTATATCAACTATAATAGCATTAAACATATCTGCTCCAATAGGCAGATTGATGTAATTGGAACTGAGAGTGGTGCTTTGCTTCCAATAGAATGAATCAGTTGAATTTCCACAGATAGTCAATGACATGAACAGAGAAATACAATCTTTGCTCTTCAATATTGTCGGAACTTTTACTGTGCCTGCCGATGTTTTTTCTTGCAGGTTTATCAGAAATAAGTAAAGAGCAGTATAAGTAAACCAATTTGGCTCCTTCCGAAAAATTATGCTGAGATTCTTATATATTAGAAGAAAGTATACTGGTGCTAAAAAAGGTCTCTAATTTGGATGCTTATCTGGAAGAAGAACTGTATGATACCCTTGTCTACTGTATTCAAAATCCACATGCTATTGATTTTGAAAGCAAAAGAAATCGAACAGAAGAAATCGGAAGGGATCTATTTTCTGATGGTGGCGTAGATTCAATGGAAAACATGTATTATTCAATAGAATGTAGACTTAGAGACGAAATACACAAGGATGCCAAGCCATATCGTTCGTGGTGGAATGGAATAACTCCAGATTGGAAATATTAAATTTCGTCTTCTTTACTTCTTAGCTCACCTGATCCATTTTCGTATCAACAAAAAGGCAGGCGAGGTCATCGCCTAGGAGAGTAAGTAATGAAAACACCAGCTGTAATTTTTTGTATTCTATTGATGAATCTTTCTTCTTTTCTCACGTTAGCTTTTTAATTTCTAGAAATGAGCATGTCCAAAGTTCCACAAAGTACTTTAATACGTATAAAAAGAGTGAAGAATAATGAGAAATTCAAAATGCAAAACTAGCTTTGTTTTTTCACTATCCTTGTTATTATTTTTGCTGGTCTTGATTTTGCCCACTACTTTCAACACCGGCAGTTCATCGCCATTTGGTAGAATTATATTCGCTGCAACACAACTCCAAGACAAGACGAATGTTGTTAGCACCATCAATGATACTGGTCCTAATGCTCAATTGGTTTATCAAACAGAATCAATAAACATACCTCAGTCAGTTGGAACATTCATTTGGTATATTGTAGATGAAGCCCATGAAAATACTGCTACACAACCCTGGAAGCATGTTAGTGATCACAATGCAATTTATATTCCAACTAATCTTGTTATCCCTCAAGGTACCGCTATCGCCTTTCTTGATGCCGATGCTCCATGGGATACCCCCCATCCTCATACTATAAATGTTATAGATAGTTCTAACAAAATTGTTTATACTACTGGTAAATTAGACTATACGAATAGTTCGGCTGCAAAAGTCATACCAGTAGGACACTATACAGTACAAGATACAAAATATCCTTGGATGAAAGGTAATCTGACCATTGCTCCCAATCCTGATAAATCAGTTGGAAATCTTGTAATGGGTGGATTTTACACTCCAACAAATCAAGTAGCAAATAACAAAGATAATGATGGTGGAACACACCTTGGATGGCTTGGATATTACAAAGAACAATTTGCAAAAAATGGATTTAACATATTGGACACCTTTAACTTTCATTATGCTACATGTAAATACTGTCCTGGAGGATTTTGGCCAGATCAGAAATCTGCTGACCACACACTTAT
>DATBHO010000054.1:0-4706 GCA_036557405.1 Nitrososphaeraceae archaeon | reverse complement strand
AATTATCATAGAATTGAGCTACCGAAGTAAAATTACTGGTTGGTGGTATCAAGATAGTTACTACCTCATCGACTTCATTTTTTAAAAGCTCGACTGTCTCATTAGGGGCCACCGGTACAGCTATGATTATCTTTTTAGGTTTCCTCTTCCTTAACCATCTTGCAGAAACTACAAGTGTAGACCCTGTTGCTGCGCCGTCATCAACAAGAATAATTGTTTTATTTTCAATATTGTACTCCTCCTGCTTGGGTCTATAAAGTGAAGTTCTACGTTCAATTTCTCGCACCTGGGATATTTTTTCCGTCTCTATGTAATCTTGTGGAACTCTCAAAGCCTTTACAACATATTCATTAAGATAAACTGTGTCCTTATCCATTATTGCTCCAATGCCAAGTTCTTTGTTGTTGGGAGCTCCTAATTTGCGAGGTATTACAATATCAAAATAATTTGCAATTTTATTCTGGTAAATCGTATATGCTAATATTACTCCGCCACGGGGAACTCCAAAAACCGTTATTTCTTTGGGAATCTCATCCTTAAGTTCATTTTTGAGCTTAGATGTTAGAAGATCTCCTGCGTGTTCTCTATCTTTGAATCTGCTAATGGGGTTATTATCACTTGGCATATAAATATGTCATTTAAATCATGTTTTTTCCTATAAGTCTTTTCAATAATATACTCAATAATTTAATAGGTCAATAGTTATCGGTTTTTTTTATATTAAAATCCTACATCTAGTAACAGATTGCAATGTAAAGTACTTCTCCTTTATTTCAATCTTAGAAGTGCGAATAAATCCAGTTAAATACTAATCGAAATACTATCCTGCCAAATACGAATTCTTCGATACGGATGGATAATTTATCATTAACATTTTTAGCATTTTTTATTACCTATGCTGAGAGAAAATCTATAGTAGTATCCTTATTTATTCATGGGGATATGAACTTCAAAGAATGTCATTTTTTTATGCTGTAAACTCGGACAAAGCTAGGAATTTTTGATTATTATCTCACAAGTAATACTTCGATATGTATATTAGATCCGGTGTGAATGAATGTTGCAAGACTTGGTTAATATCCTGATAATGGCTATCTTGGTTTCTCTTTTGGTCCTTGCTTCCATAATACCTCATCAATTTGCTATATCGCAACAGAAATTTGCACAAACTGAGTTTGTAGAGGAAGGAAAACCGAAACTTTTTGATTCAAATCTGAAAATTACTACAATTGCAGAGGGACTAAGTACTCCTACAACTATGGCCTTTGTTGGACCAAATGACATTTTGGTACTTGAGAAAGATACTGGTATGGTCAAGAGGATAGTAGATGGCAAAGTTCTTCCAAAGCCTGTACTGGATGTTAATGTGGCGAATTCTGTAGAAAGATGCCTGTGTGGGATAGCTGTAGCAAAAGATGGTTCTACAACGCATGTATTCCTATATTACACTGAAATTGACGGAAAGGATGGAGAGGATAAAGCAGGGAAACAACCTATCGGAAATAGGGTCTATAGATATGACTTATCTGGTGATGCACTGATTAATCCATTGCTATTAATGGATCTACCAGCAAATCCGGGTCCACGACACAATGGAGGTAACATCATGATTGGACCAGACAAAAATATCTATGTGGGGATTGGTGATGTAGATGGTTCATTTAAAACATCAGAAAGTGAGACTAAAGCTCAGAATTACAAAAATGGTATCGATCCGGATGGTAGAGGAGGTATTTTGAGGATAACACAGGACGGTCAACCAACTGATGGAATTCTTGGAGATACTATTCCATTGCGTTTATACTATGCATATGGGATTCGAAATACTTTCGGAATGGACTTTGATCCTGTATCTGGTAATTTATGGGATTCAGAAAATGGACCTGGCAATGGCGATGAAATAAATTTGGTCCCGCCTGGGTTCAATAGTGGATGGCAACAGGTACAAGGTTTGGCTTCAAAGGAGACTTCCTTTTCGGAATCTGATTTGGAAGACTTTAACGGAAAGGGACACTATGCTGATCCTAAGCTAGTTTGGGTAAACACGGCTGGACCAACGGCTGTAAAATTTTTAAATTCAGTTAAACTTGGTACCACATACGAAAACGATATGTTTGTAGGAGATGTACATAATGGAAGGATATATCATTTTGATCTAACACCAGATAGGAAAGATCTAGTTCTTCCCCAAGAGCTATCATCAAGAGTAATAGAAAAACCATCCTCGCCTGGGGTTAGCAATATTGTATTTGGTGATGGATTTGGCGGCGTTACTGATTTAGAAGTCGGTCCTGATGGCAAGTTGTATGTAGTATCAATCGGGTTGGGTAGCATCTTTCAAATCAGTCCAGCACCATAGGAGTATCGTGTATGCAATCTATCTATTAAATAATTAGATCTATCGAATGATGTGTTTCTTTACTAAACAACAAAAAAAAGGAAAAAAATAGTATATTATAGATGAATCAGTCCGCCTTGTTGCCCTACATGAGGCGATTGCCCAACAAACCTTCTTCTGAAGTGTCCAGAAGGTCTCTTGGAGAGCAACTCAATAAACCAGGCTTCGTGTTCCACTTCTTCTTGCATAATTCTCTGCGCAATATCATAAGTACGCGGATCTTTTCCCGCAGTCATATCACATACTTCCCCCCATGAACGTATTGCACATTGTTCTGCGCCAAGCAATAATTCTATGATGGAGGTAAGATTTTCCCAATTATCTGGTAGATATGCGTCTGGGCAACCTGCCTGATCCGCAAATTTTCTAATATCTCTTGGTAAAGAGCCACCAAGTTCATACAATCTTGGCACCATCGCTTCAAAATGATTTCTGTCCTCTATCCTCGCTTCTTCAACTATTTCCTTAATCCCTTCGCCGTCTAGTCCAGTACAATGCATTCTTAAAATTGTATAATAATAATATGTAGTGAACTCAGCACCCACTCCCTTTGTTATTAATTCCTTTAACTTTTCAACGTCAACTCCATTCTTCTTTATAACGTCAATTGCAACTATGTTTGGAACCTTTCCCTTTGTATCACTCATAGGAAAAAAGTAGATAATATTCTATAAAAGTCTTGTTATGAAGCCCGTAGATTAATTATTCATGTACTTCAAACATCTATTTAGAGAATTTTGTTCATTGATTAATTTATGAAAACTTGAAGATAATTCTTATATCTTAAGATATTGTTAGCTTGCTATGTGTTTTGTTGATAATGAGGGAAATATCCTCGTACCCAAAACAGTTAGACCACTAATGGAGTATAAACCAACTATGCTTGGGGAGAAAAAAGGATCAAAAAAACAATACAGACATGGTAACTTACACATACGCGAATATGATGATTGCTATAGTGTTCATTATGACAAAATAGATCCCAATAAAGATCCTTTTGGTCACATATTGCTGGATGCCTCAAAATATATTCCTGGTATCATGATGCTCTCTGCACTTTGTGATTATCTTATTAATTTGGAAAAATGAAAAAGATTGATAGCTCTTTTGCCATCTTTAGTTCTGTTGGTGTCTAAATCATTTGATGTTGGTAATTTAATGATTACACTCAGTAGGGTGATGAGATAAGCTTGATGGAAGATAGCAAAGAAATACTAGAAGCTTCCATTGAAACTGATTCAAAAGAACCTACTTTTGAGTTCAAAAAACCATCAATTTGGTTCATTATCAATACAATATTGAAGCTAATTCCTGTAATTGTGTATCTTAGAAAGGATAGAAGAGAGTGGGTGAAAAAAGAGGGCAAGAATGTAAACGAAAAAAAGTTCAAGAAGCACGCAGAAAAAGCCCTAAAGACATTCATTGAACTTGGTCCTTCGTACATAAAACTTGGACAATGGTTGTCCTCTAGAGCGGATCTTTTACCTCAACCATACTTGGATATCCTGGAGAAACTTCAAGATGATGTTTTGCCAAGACCATTTTCAGACGTTAAACCAATTCTTGAAAAGGAGCTCGGTTCACTTGAAGACAATTTTGAATATTTTGACACAACTGCTATTTCCGGTGCAAGTTTAGGTCAAGTATATCGGGCAAGATATGATGGAAAGGAGGTGGTAGTCAAGATAAGCAGGCCTCATATTGAACAAACAATAGGACAAAGCGTTTATATTTTAAAGAAACTGTTACCGATAGCTACTCGGTTTATTGACGAAAATCTCCGATTTTCAGCAGAAGGGATGCTTTCTCAGTTTATAGAAACAGTGCATGAAGAAATGGATTATAGAATAGAGGCAAGAAATTTGATCGCAATTAAGAATAATTTAAAAGAAGATAAATCGGTAATTATCCCTAAAGTTTATCTTGACAGAACTTCTCGCCATGTAATTACGTTAGAATTTTTGCCTGGAATAAAAGTAACAGATATCAAAACACTAGATGAAAATAACATTGATAGGGCAAAACTTGTGTATAGAATACATCAGCTCTTCTTTAAAATGTTACTGCGCCACAGTATTTTTCATGCGGATCCTCATCCAGGGAACATATCAATAACTAGCAACGGTACAATAATTCTCTATGATTTTGGGATGGTTGGCAGGCTTGATGACGAAACTAGAAGAAGATTGGTGAGACTCTATCTTGGTCTTGTTGATAAAGATCCGGTTAGAACAACTGATGTGTTGATAGAATTAGGGACGCTTGAAGCCTCTGTTGACAGAAGATTAGTTGAAAGAGGTTTGGAATT
>DATBHO010000053.1:0-4323 GCA_036557405.1 Nitrososphaeraceae archaeon | reverse complement strand
TGCCATCATATTTCACATAATTCTCTTGAAGAATATTCCAACATTTCCCAAGATCCTATCCTGCCATATTGCATAGATATTATTATTAAAAGTCGTTATATCTGGATACTGGGATTGTCCTTTAGGATTACTTAGACTCATCGTTGGGCTGAATGTAGCCCCACCATCGACACTTCTTTTAAAAAATATCTGTCTGTTGTAAAAATTACCTTCTGTCCATACGACATAAACTCTATTGCCCACCACGTATACCTTTTGAAGAGTTGAAAGAGCTGTAGGAGTATTGCTTATATTTAAGGTTCTTCCGAAGCTAGCTCCATTATTTATGCTTCTTTTAAACAATACGTTACTATGGCCTTCGTCAAAATTACCTTTCGACCACACTAAGTATACGTTATTTGCATTTGCAGATATTTGTGGACGGACAGAATTAATGGGTTTTGTAGAATTATCGCTAACATAGACTAAACTGCCAAAGCTAGCTCCATTATTTATGCTTCTTTTAAAGAAGATCTCTTCGTTACCGGGAGTATTATCTCGCCATACAACATACACGTTGTTTCCTGATAGTGCTAATTCGGGCTCGGTAGAGAAACCTGGATTGTCACTTATATTCACGGTCGCGTCAAACGTGGTGCCACCATTAGTACTTCTTCTGAACAAGATATCAGGATTTCCGTAGGGTCCAGGAGTACCATCTACCCATACAACATACACGTTTTTTCCATCAATCGCCAAGTGTGGGTTATAAGAATCACCAGGATCATTACTCAGATTTATTATTTTTCCAAAACTAGCTCCGCTATCTGAGCTCTTTGTAAAGTAGATGTCATCATTTCCAGTATAATGGCTCACCCATGCTATGTAAACATTATTCCCGAATGCAGCTACTTGAGGCTGGTGATCTAGTAACAAAAATGAGTCGGTGATATTACCATTGACTCTTACCGGCTTGATGGTACTTTGTGCGTAAATAAATTGAATTTGAATGAATATTGCCTGAATCAATAACATTAACAAGAAAGGTACTAATACAAAACGAACTCTTTTTGTCATGTCATTTCCAGTGGACAACCTAATCGTAAAAGCTTACTTCACTATTACTTCTCCCAACATTGTCGGATGGAGTGTACAATAATATTGAATAGTTCCTGCCGTGCCAAAAGTGTGGGTGAACGTTTTTCCAGGGGCCAGAATACTTGAATCAAATCCATTAGGAGGGGTATTGCCAGATGGATTTCCTTGAGTTACCGTGTGTCCGGTGTTATCATTATTTATCCAGGTAACAATAGTCCCTACAGGGACGCTAAGCGGTGAAGGGTTGTAAGGTTCTGTAGACGAAGGATTTGATGCACCTTTAACTATAGAAACAATTTTGGATTGTCCCACGGCATTAGATGGAAGAACAACCATTGTGAATGTCAACCCTATTACCACCGCAACACCTATAGGGACAGTGCTAAACTTGTAGATATTCAGTTTTTTTACCATGTAATAGTAATAGAATCATTAATTAAATAAATCTAACTATTAGAATCATTTAAGATTTTTTATTCTCTCCGGTATAAGAAAATTCTATATAGGTTTTTATAGAATTTTCTGTACGAAAAGGTAATGATTGGGATCATCCCTTAACCTTACGTGAAGGTATGACAACATGATGGCTATAGAAGCAAGTTGGGCTGTAAGATCGAGTAAGATTTGATTCACAAACAAATTTTATCTTTGCCTATTGTGAGTATTGAAAATCCTTGCCGAATATTGGGCCAATTTTTTTAGAGCTTGAATTCTATCAATTCTTTCTATCTCTGCGCCTTCGATTGCTGAAGAGAGGTATTTAATTGATTCGAGGATTCTCGAAATGAAAATCCTGCTGTCAGTACTTAGAGCTGGGATTTCAACCTGATCACTTCACTTGTTGCATTCTAGGGGTTTACACGCATAGTATTGCAGTGTACACATTGTATTCTTATACTACAAAAAGACCATTCCAATTTAAAATTGGTCGACAGCAAATCGAAGGGAGATAAATCAAAAGAATCAAACACAATAGTAGTCGTCAAATCATCTGATGTTCAAAAGAGTATTAGCGAAATAGCAAAAGAAAACTATACCAGACTCACAGACGTATTCATAAAGATTCAACCGCATTACACTCAAGCAATAATTAATCTTCAATCAGATTATATCAAGTCGATTAAAAAGATTATTGAAGCCCGTTTTCTGGTTCAGGAATATCTGTTATTTACTAATTTATTCAATTGGAGCAATCCACGGTTGACATCTCTTTACATACAACAATCAGATGCATTGACCAACAATATAATCAGGAGCCTTGATATCAACACCCAATTAAGTATCAATGCTATTGAAGCAGCAGGGAGTATCTTGAAAACATGCTGTGATGTCGTAAAGGCAGGAGGAGCAGAAGGATTTATTCAAAATGAAAGGCAGGATATGTATTGAATTAAATGACTAAATATCTTATCTCTACGATACCAGTATTCATTATTGTTCTGTTGTTAGCATTATGTACGCAAAACACTACTATTGATTCAAAGGCTTTTGCTCAGCTTCCTGCCCCTAACCCCTCGAACCCGCCTTCTGTCGCAACTAATAACAATGTTACAATGACCATTCACACAACAAATTCAATACTTGGTAATAATTTTAATGCGATAAAACAAGTAGAACCCGTTATAAGAAGGGCTATTCTAAGTAATATTAATAATGCAATATTTGTAGCAAGAGGTAATGCCAAAAGCTTGATTCCGGTAAATGTGAATGCAAAAATCATAAACCAGCTAAATAATAATCGAGTAGATACAACACAGGGTATTGATATGACAAAAAAAATAATTACAACTGAGCTAATCAATGCGATAAATGCAACAACTCCAAACCTTGTATCTCATTTCGTACACCAACCAGCAAGAGTTGTTGTTGATAATCAAGCAAGTTGTAGTAACATTGCTTCCCCCACGAAAGCAGCATGCAGCTTTACTGTTAACATACACAGTTAGACTTTAACATGGCTGGTATTATCGAAACACCAACAACGGACAGTCTCCGGTAAACATTAATTCGCCACAACGATGGAAAGATAAACTTGGGCAGATGTGTTATACATTATTGATGCTCTATTTGTAATAAACAATTTAACGCTACGTCTACGCATGTAGCCATATTATGAATTTCAATAACTATGGAATTTACATTAAAAGAACAGGCCTTGCCTAACTGAATCGCCCTGAAACTTGAATTGAATTTCAACCTGTCATAGAAGTAATAAGTGATAATGACAATCTAGCCACATCAAAAAATAAAGTCGTCCAATATGACTATTTGCTTTTATGTCCAAAGACCTACGGCAAGCTCTATCTAGTTCTCCTTGTGATATCCATATTTCACTCTGTAGCAGGGATTTGGCAAAAAATAAAAAGGATTTGAGCAGTTTTCATAATTCTACCTTTCACTAGCTTTCTTGGCAATCTCTATTGTCAATTGTACTTTCCACCTGCTTTATCAGCAAGGGTTATACCAGATACGGCATTTAACAAACTTCAATAGTAGATAGATTTAAATTCTATCTTGGACTGACGGATTTCATGGTACTCGGTGCAATGCTAGTAGGAGGCATGGTAGGATCTTATGCAGCTAGAAGACGGTTTGAATCGATGTCTATAGCACAAGCGCAACAAGCACAGATAGACCAGGCAACGCAAGCTGCTCAGGCGGCACAAGCACAAGCAGATCGGCTCGCAAACCAAGCACAATTGTCTAATGAGGGCAAAAAGGATACATTCAAAGAACTTGAAAAATTAGGTAATCTGAAACAACAGGGAATACTAACAGAAGAAGAGTTTCAGAAGATGAAAGCACGGCTACTCTCGAATATTTAAGAACGCTCCTGACTGCAAACAATAACCTTCTGATTCTGAGAAATGCTTACGACACGTTTTCTTTTATTATCGTCCCGGCACCGTCTATTTTTGCAATGTTTGGTTTGCCGGCTTTATAGCCTTCTAGAGCTCTCCATCTTATATTAGAGCTCTATTGTATTATATGAAAAGGTGCAGTTTGTAGCACAATAGATATAGTTTCAGTCCCTTTCTTGTTGTAATATGCCATTAAACAAGTCATGGCATGACTATAACGAATCATTGATTGAACGGGGGCGTATTTTGATTGATGTATCTTTCCTTAAATCGTCTAATAAAGAAATTAAAAAGATGAATATTGGTAAGGTTGGAGCACCATTTCAGTATTCTGATAGTTATGTCCGGTTTCTTGCTTTTCTAAAGATTGGTCTTAGAATTCCGT
>DATBHO010000052.1:0-21498 GCA_036557405.1 Nitrososphaeraceae archaeon | reverse complement strand
AAATTCAGACTTTGTTTGGAATTGCCAAGTATATGATATTTCACTATTTGGAATAAATTTTATGATCTTCCCATTCATTTCATGATCCGTATCTAAATTATTCTTCTCAGATTTCAGGAACCTAAAAGATACCCGTCCTCCTTCCTTCTTTTCCAGCACGGCCAAGTCTGGAAACCAATGCGTTAATTGATCTTGATCAGACACGGCCGAAAATACACTGTCAATTGGAGCATCTATTATTATCTCACGATTTATTGTAGTATATCCATCACTCATCTTTTACCACCCTTCTAATTCTCCAAAAATTCCTTTAAACTTTTAGAGTTATGATCCCAAATTCCAGCAAAGTAATTCATCATCTCAACTACCTTATCCTTATTTAATGAGTAGATCTATTTCCAATCTTCTTTTCAAGAATCAGGTCTGAATTTTTGGGAGTTCGTAGATGACAAGATATCGCAGGGATAGTGAACCGAAAATGTCTTGAATTTTAAGGTGTCGTGTCTCTTAACAAAATCATGATTTTTCGTCTACTCGAATAGGAATGGCCTTCCAACGTGATTCCATTTATACCAGACAATTAATTAATTATCTGATTTTTACATAATGATAAATATGATAAGAGATGATGTAATACATGGATCCGGTAAAAAAAATTCCGGAAGGCTTTCATTCGATAACCCCTGCTCTGATAGTGAAAAATGGAGACGCAGCAATAGAGTTTTATAAGAAAGGCTTTGGGGCCCAAGAGAGACGTCGTATGAATAGTCCCAATGGTAGGGTCGCGCATGCTGAACTAATGTTAGGAAATTCACTCTTTATGTTGTCAGATGAGTATCCGGAGATGAAATGTAATTCACCCAAATCGATTGGCGGAAGTCCCGTATCAATGTACGTATATGTCGAGGATGTTGACTCACTTTTTGATAAAGCAGTTTCTGCAGGCGCCATAATTTTGGATCCTGTAAAGGATCAATTTTGGGGAGATCGTCATGGCAGACTGGAGGATCCATTTGGACATGTATGGCGCATAGCTACTCATAAAAAAGATCTTTCAGAAGACGAATTGAAAAGTGCTGCCGAAGCAGCTTTTTCGCAAATGACAAAGTAAGTTTTTATTTTTTTTATTTTTTGTTAGAATATTCATCTTGTACGAATTAGGGTGAAAAACTATTTCTGAAGTAACCAATACTGCATTTGATTTAATCATGATAATTTTATTATTGTGTAATCGCCATTAGTAACTTAAACTCAAAAATTGATACTATATATTTGACAATTTAACCTAATTCTACATCAAAGATCAAAGCTGGTTTAAATGGTAGAAATAATAATCAATTTTGCCGGTGACGTATTACTAGCCCAAGCTGTGAAAGGATATCTTTCCTCGCAGAAAGTAGTCTCAAATATCCATATGATACCTGAAAGTGATGAGATGAGTATTACAATAAATATGAATAATGAAAGAAATGGAAGCAGACTGATTAAAGAAATTCTCCGAAATTATTTAGATTCACATAATTTAACTAGTTATCAAATAATGGAATTGGAGAATATTCTCACTGTGGGCATTCCAAAAAAGATAGAAGAAATCTCAAATCTTCTCATGTGTGAAATATGCGGTTGGAGGCTAAATACAGAAGAAGAATTACTCGTCCACCGAAGGACTCACTGGATTTAGATAGCGGCGTTGCAAGAGAATTAACATATATTTAATAGATACAAATTTTGCATGTTTTTCATGAATGATGATGTACTCATTTTACTTGGTATCGGGATAATTTGTTTTTTATTAATCAATTGCCTTCTTTCTCTTCCAAATTCATTCCCCATTTTTTCACTCTCAATAACTAATATTTATCCATTCTCTAACATTATAAGTCACCACGAGATAATACAAGAAATAAGTGCAGAAAACGGTATTAAGAATGGTAATAATATTGATGTAAAAAATTCGGGAGAATCAACTTCCAGAGACTTTACTATTGGACTTTGGACTCCAACTAATACGAGTTTTATAGTCCAGCATTTGAAAGGGGAAGAACAGGAAAAAGCAATAGATTCTCTTCTCAACAAAGGCTACCGGGAGTACTATTTTGTTATGAATAACTTTGAAGACCCCAAATATCTGAAAATGACAGAAAATTTACTCGAAACTGCAAATAAGACGAATCTAAAAGTAATAATTATTTTACTCCCACCGTCGGAGGGTGGACCTGACACCAGTTATGATTGGAAAGGATGGATAAAGTATTTTAATTCTCTTGAAAAGAAATATTCAAGATCATTTGAAGGTTTTACAATTGATGATTTTAATTGGATAAGTACAAGGGATAATACAAAATTCAAGAATAATGTAGATTTTATGGAATATTCCAAGCTCTCTGAGCTACTTAGAGATAAAAACAAGGATGTTAAGTTTTATCCGACAGTATATTTTGAAGGACGAAAAACTGGAATTGTTGTAAAGAAATATGATAATTTTATTGACGGTTTAGTTGTAGCAACTGGATGCTATTATAATGTGTCAACTTTAGAAAGGCAATTGCATATATTCTCAGATATTTTTAAGAAGCCAATCAGGTATGTAGTATACCCGACAATAACCTATAACTATTCTAAGCTTGATTACAATCCTCCCACAGATCGTCTAATAATGGCTACATTATCAATTGCATCAAATTCTTCAGATGGACTAATAATTTGGAGAGATCTAGATAATCCTGTAATACAGGAACATATGAAGAATAGACATGACAAACAATATCTTTCCTATATCTCTAACGCTAAAGATAAACAAATTGGCGATGAAAAGATAGACAATACTACCGAGGTTTCAGGATCAAAGAATGCCCATAATACCTGCAACAGTTGGTCAAAAAAATATAATGAGGCATATGATGAATGGATCAAATTACCATCAGATATACAACATGATGATTGGGAAAAAAAGATATTATATTAGTTAGTATAGATACTCGGATTTGCTAGTTTACTAATTTACAGAATATGATTTATTTTACTATTTATAAAATTATAGTGTTCATCATAATGATTTGTAACTTATCCCTCAAAGACAGATTATTGTTTTAGATAGTCTAACACCTTAGTCTCTCCTTGTTTAATTAGTTCTTTAATTGTAGCAACAGAAAAATCTGCATTTTGTAGTGGGTATTGCATTTCTGGTATATTTCTAGTGATTCGATGTAGTTTTAGAATTTTGGCACCATGCTTTTGAACCAATGTTGAGTGTTCTTTATTGATATAATCAATTTTATCTTTATCTATTTTTGATTGATCAACTTCCTGGAATATATCATATAGTGTCTCTATCAAATTTACTTGGCGCGTTATAAGTCTTGACATTTTTATAAGGCTTTGAGTCTTATCGGTAAACATGATATCCTTAGATCTGGACATAACTTCACTCATATTTGCTGGAAGCTTCTCTATTTTCTTCGGATAATTTTCCACAACAAAAATATTCTTATCCTTACACGGAGACGCCACCATTACTTCGCGTATAGGAGTATTACTTAATAGGGATCCATCCCAGGCAAACTTACCATCACTTATTTCAACCCAGGGAAAACCATATTGTGGATATCCGATAGTAGCCAGAAGATGCTTCATTCCAATACGCATTTTATAGCTATCGAACATTAGCGGCTCGGCAGTTAGTACGTCTACTGCTGTAATTATAAGACGAGTATTACCGTTACTATTATCTCCATTAGGATTATTATTTTGGGATTGTGGAGATAGTTTATTAAAATCTATATATTTCTCGATTGTCTTTGCTAATACAATATTATCATACACATATGTCCATTTCCATGGTGGCTGAATGGACTCATTTATTTGTGATTTTTTCGGATTGGAATTATTGAAATTAAACCATCTTGGTACAAAAAAACTTGGTACTCCAAAAAATGCTGCATTTAAAGATGCCGCCGGTGATCTCTTCAATTTAGCTCGATAGTTATCATAATCAAAATCAAAGGTAAAAATATCGGGTATAATGTTGTAGCTACTTCTTGCCAAGTCCAACCAAAAATGCTCCAGATCCTTTTCAGGCCTATCATTTACGCTCCCAGCAGCAATCGCTCCATTGATTCCTCCTATTGAGGTCCCCGCTATTATGTCGAATTTTATATTTCTCTTCGCGAAGGCTTTGATAACTCCACATGCGAAAGCACCAAGGGAACCACCACCCTGTAAAATGAGTACATTTTCAGTACCATTTTCATGCTTATGATTAATCATTACACTTAATTGTATTACAAATAATCTTAACGTTTCTTTTTGGAAGTGGAAAAATAAATATTTTGATTAGGTAGATACCAAAAGGTGTTCCTCGTATGTATAGGCAAGCCAGAATTTATTCGATAGTTATTACCAAGCTTTCAGCTTAAATTAATCTATAAAGCTATTAAAACTATGTTGGCCAAGTGGGTTTGATGAAAAAAGAACTGTATATTGGAATCATAACTTTCATGTTGGTGATTGCTGTAACGTCTGCCAGTACCTCAAGTGCTCAAAATGCTACAACAAATATGTCAAAGTTTGCAGGAAATGCCAGTGCAGGAATGAATAAAACTGCATCTGAGTTGAGTAAGAATGCAAGTGAAGTAGGACAAGCTATACTCAATAAGACATCGGAAGTAGGCAAGAAAATAGTAGGTGGAGCTGCAGATGTAGTCAGTAATATTAGTGGGGAAGTAAAACAAGGGATAGGACAGAAATAGACAGTGTTTTACACTCGTTATTCTCAATTGAATCAGCTACACTAAATGGGAACTCCATTGCAATTCGTGAAAAGTAATTATCAATATCGAGAGTAAGGCTAGACTATATAATGCCTATAGAGATCAGCTATAAAATAAAATGTTTACCCCATTTCTACTGTTATGCTGATAATACCAAAGAAAAATAAATTAATTTGAGTTTGATTAATAATGGATGCTAGTTAATTGCCCTCTAAGTTTCATATTGTTTATGGTAGATTGATGATTGAAAAATCCTAAAAATAGCAATCCAAATATCAATAAAATAGTAAGCAATTCTAATAGAATTAACCTAAACGAAATGATTCTAATATTAAATCCAAATGCTCAAGGAGGTAACACTGGAAAAAACTGGGCTGAGAATTATAATAAAGTTAAGGATTTTCTACCTAAGGCGCATAGAATCATTTTTACAAAAAAAACCAAAGACGGCATATCCATAACACGCAAGTTACTCAAAAAAGGATATAAGAATATTGTTGCAGTTGGTGGAGATGGCACCATTAATGAAGTTGCAAATGGTTTTTTTAATCTCGAGCCTCAAAGCAACCAAGCTAAGGATCATTACAAATATGGGCTTGATGGGCCAAAACCAATAAATCCAAAGGGTATTATGTACATTACCCCATTTGGCAGTCGGAATGTCTTGGCAAGATCTCTTGGCCTAAAACATCAGGGGGTCGAATCTTTAATTCGCATTAGACAAATGAAGAGACGCAAGATAGATACAATAACAGCAGTTGTAACCGATAAGGATACTCGCTCTTTAACTCATAATAGGATTGTCATGAATGCGGCAGAGATCGGTCTTGGAGCAGAAATTATTCATAGATCCAAAAAAGTAAGAGGAAAAATAAAAAATCGCCTTGTATCCACTATGACGAGTATACTCGCTACCTTACCATCGTACAGCAGCAATGAATGTGAGATACTAATAGACAAGGATAAAAAAATCTCCTCAAACATGACTATGGGTATAGTAGCAAATGGTCGTTTCTTGGGTGGTGGCTTCAAAGCAGCTCCTCGTGCAAAATTTTCAGATGGTTTATTGGATATTATAATAGTAAAAAATTCGGGAAGTTTCAAAATGATTGATGAATTAATTGAATTAAAGGGAACAAGTACCTACAAATATGATGAGAATATTCTTTATTATCAAGCTTCAGAGGTCAAGTTTTTGTCAAAAGCGAGAGATGTTACAGTTACTATAGATGGTGAACCAATAGGAATCCTTCCAGCAATTTTTAAAGTCCATCATAACTCACTTACTATTATGAGTGAGGCATCTTTAGCCAGAATTTAGATATTTTAGATAGTATAAATATTCATATGGGAATGTTAATAGGAATAAAGAAATCCTCAAAAATAAGATTAAACTTTGCCAGAAAAGAGAATTTATGAAACAATGTTAATACTCACTTCAAGAGCATCTTTAACATTCTTAGTAAACTCTAAAGTAGTTTGTGTTGTACGACTAATATATCTGCCCGAATTCCTAACATAATCCAGATAATCCTTCATCTCATTCTCATATATTAGAACATTATCCGCAACAACTACTGCTCTTTTATTTAGTAAACTATGCCTTTCTATAAGTTTAAGATATTTAAAGTACTCAGTCTTTTTTGCATCTAGGAAAACCATATCGAATTTGGAGTTAATTCCCGGAATCGCTTCTAGAGCATCGCCACTAATTACTTTTATTTTTTCAGAAAATCTACAATATTCTATGTTCTTTCTTGCTATGTTTGCAAGTTTTTGATCTTTTTCCACGCTAATAAGAATAGGTTCACTCAAGCTATTTTCTATGGCAAAACTCTCATTCTCGATTTTCTTGGTTAAAATAATATTTGCGATTAATATTGCCGAATATCCATGCAACGTTCCAATTTCAAGCACCTTTTTGGGTTTGTGTTGCCTAATAACTTCTTCGATAATTTTTCCCTTAATCGGGCCGATCGAAGGTAGAGATTCCCTTTTTGCCGTTTGTTCAATTTTTGCCAGTATTTTAAGTACAGCGTTGTTCTGTCCACTTCGGTTGGTTTCACGATCCAAGTTCTGTACTATTCCTCCGCATTAATATAAGAAAATTTCTATGAAGTTATATTGGCAATCGTGATATCGTAAAACCTTCATTTGTAAATTATGTAAGATATTTTGCAGGGAATAAACAGTTAATAGAAATACTGCTCAATATTTGACTATGAATGAAAAATCAAAGGGTAAGCTGGATGATCCTCGTATTAGACAACTTTTTGAAAGCAAGAATTTTGCCTTTTTATGTTCATTAATGAAAGATGGTTCGCCACATGTTACTCCAACTTGGGTTGATGTTGATAATGGTAATATTCTTGTCAATACTCCAATAGGTACGATAAAACATAGGAATGTTTCTAGAGATCCTAGAGTAGCATTGTCCATAATTGATCAAAATAATCAATATGAAATGGTTACCCTTAGGGGTAAGGTGATAGAACAAATTACTGGAGATGCAGCTGAAAAACATATTGATAAATTATCAAAAAAATATATTGGTGCCGATAAATATCCGAGAAGGTCAAAAGGGGAACAAAGAGTGATATTAAAGATAAAGCCAGAAAAAATATTTCATATGTAATACTCATTTTTATAGGAAAATAAACTAAAACAGTGGCATATACTTCTTTGCCAAATTTATTTGAAAATTAGTTTGGACCATACAAATAATGAATCAAGCTTTTCAAAATAGATTGTATTTTCCTATTGTACAAAGTTGAAATAGTTATATTGTATACTGGACATGGTACACTATGTCTTCGGACAATGAAGAAAAATGCGCAGCCTGTGGAATGACCTTCGACACGCATGATGAATTGAGAGAGCATATGTTAGAACTACATAGGGAGTAAAGTCTCAATAATCCTCAGTGGTATATAGGTTGTCATATTTTTAATTCATTAAGCCCATAGATGGGAGGAGATATTTTTTCCTCCATTGAACTTAGAATCTGGTCTATACAGTCGTGACTAATTATCGACGGAACTGATACTCTAAGATCCAGAGGTACCATGTAATTAATATAATTTAAAAGCTGACATCTTTTGGCAATATCTTTTTCTTCACGACATCCATTTATCAAACTGATTAATTGTTTACTATTTTTTAGCATTGATACATTATTGACATTCAGATTAATGAGCATTAGCTATCAATTTTTTCTATTATTGTTCTATATAAATAAAACTAGAAATTTTTAGTCCTATTGTAAAAAACGATAGGATTCTTTCATTACCAGAACAATTAAATGTTCTTCATAATCCCAATACCTTCGATATTGCGATATTGAGATTTATGTGCATTTCCTCTAGTCTGGTCCGGTTCTTTCAAAGTACGGTTTAATTTTGGTTACCTAACTACCATTACAGGACAAGACGAATGTGTAACTACACCCTCTGCTACATTTCCTAGTAACAATTTTTTAAAACCAGTTCTTCCTCGTGTTCCCAAAATTATCAAATCTGCCTTTTCTTTGTCTGCGAACCCTACAATTTCGCCAACAATTGAAGAGGCTGAAATAATGATTTAATCCGTCACGTAAATATTGGTATTTTTGAGTTTACTTTTTATCTCATCAAACCACTTTTGTACGTCTTTTGTGTTTCTAGTACCTGGCTAATAGCCTTTGGAGTTGTTACTCCCAATAGATTTGAGTAAGCAAATCCCAATTCTGAATATAACACATATAAGATTATTAATTGCGCATTGTATTTTTTAGCCATACTAATTGCATAGTCAGCAGCCTTTTTAGAATTTTCAGAGCCATCAATTGTAACTAATATTTTTCCCATATCCAATGATAAATACAAAACTCCTCTGATAGTTGCCAAAGAAAAAAAATTTCATTTGATTGTAATAGGTACCTACAAAACCATATGATGATTGTGTTGGGATGCTTAACAAGCATCTGTAATTGTAAATGCCAAGAATTTAAAGAGTAGGTTCCACATACATCTGGTTAAAAATGCAATATTGAATTTTTTGATCAGACATAAATGAAATAGTGTCAATTAGTTGTTATGAATTATGACTTTTGCAGAAAAGATAGCGAAAAGTTTATCTTTCTACTCCTCTCCTGGCACGGATCACCGGGAATACCATATATGCATGGATTGTATAAAAAAATGACATGGTGAATTAGAAAAATAGAATTGCAAATCAAAATTATGCCAGTAATTGATTGCCGTTTCTAACGATCTGCGATTAATGTGTTATCCATGTGAATACAGGCTTTACCTAACGCAAAGTTTTACTGAAATCTATCTAAGTAAAAGTATTTTCAAATAATTGCGGAATTTGATTTAGCTATGAGGATAATTCAAAATCCTATTACGACCAACTATTCTGAACTTGTACTGATCACCATATAGGCCGGAATAAAAATGAGCATAACTCTTGGCCGCAGCAAATGTTGTGAAATTGGTTCTTAATCCATCCACGACCGTTTTCTTACCGTATATGTCCTCAACTTCTATTACGTAGGATTTTGGTAGTTTCTTAAACTGTTTCATTGTCATGTATATTATTATTAGGAAGAATGCTACGACTGTAAGAACGATAAGCACATGTTCAAAACCTTTTACAAATTCTAGAAAGTTATTTATGATGTTTTGTTCGATCCATTTTGAGAAAAATGATAATAATTTAATAGCTATTATCACAATATTATCAATCAGTTCATCCACCTCCAAGTGGTATCAATGGGCATGGGTTGATAACTGCTTGGCTCTTTAAAAGAATATCTATTGCTTTTAAACTGAATTCTAGATTGTAATTTATTTTCAACTTAGGAATTGTATTGTGACATTCAAATATTCAATAATTTCCATTGAAAGTATCAATATAGCAAGAATACAAATCATCTGATGAGACTGTATCCTCGAACCAAAATACAGATTAAAAATTGAGTAGGTAGGTGCCGTTTATATAGATTTTAAATCTATTTTGCACCCTTTAACAGATTGATTGCCTCTAATAGTTTGGCATCAGTATCATTGATATTCTTATCTAATTCTGTTTGATTGGCCTTATTTTTTATCAAGTTTCGTAATTCTTCCCGCATTAAATGTTCAATATCCTGCACCGTACTATGAGATCCTTTTTGTTCAAGTTCATGCTCCACATATTCAAAATTGTCTAGATAGGCAACAGTTGCTAATTCCTCTGCACCTGTATAGTTTTTGTTATTATATTCAAGTGACGTCTGGTTCAACAGATTTCTGGCGTTTTGCAAATAGTGAATAGATTTGTTTGATTCATTTTCATTCCGGGTCATCTCACTTTCTTGTCCAGAGCCACTCTTTAATTGAGTAAATAAGGCGGGAACCAGTATGCCAGCAATTAGAATTGACCATCCTAGGTTCATTTTTTTCATTGTTAGGTCCCCCTAATTGCAATTCATGCTCTATTTAAAGAGTGTTTTTTGGCTAGTGACAAATATTTTTGATAATATCTGTCTTTTCACCATTTTTAGCATTTTATACACACCATAATATGCTTGGAATATTTTTTTTAACTTCTTTTAACTTCTTTTAATTCAATTCTAGTAGGCAATTTTGGTAAACCTTAATTTGCTTATTTTTGAGTTCAAATTAAGAATAAGTGAATAAACGTTAGCGTTATCCTGTACCACAATCAGTATTATTTTTATTACATAAGCGTATTCATTTTTAGGTGATGCAAGGTTTCGGTGAACTCTTGTAGCTGTCTATTTTTCGTAAGTCAATCAGACAATAGTAAGAATTTCTACACTTATTTTGTTATATGCATTTTATCCTAGTTATTTAATATTGGAGAATATTGCAAGACGCCTCACAGATATTAAGTTTATGACAAGCGCAGCAAATCATCATTATATTCGCATTTCATCTATATTGTTTCTACTTTGTTCATTAATTTTTCTAGTTTACTTTAAATAAATTTAATTAGATCTTCAAAAAAGAAAAAGGGGTTTCGTAGTCATGCCCGTGCGCTAGTGCATGTGATAATAATAGATAATAACGATATCTATTTACCAGTCATGTTGCCGATCTTTTCAGATATGTTACCGGCCATTCCAGACATGTTACCAGTCATGTTGCCGATCTTTTCACCCAACTTACCGGCCATTCCAGTCATGTTTTCAGCAAACACAACAGTACCAATTGTTGGTACTAGTAACACTGCCAAAGCCAATGCGATTGCTAATGACAAAATAAGTGTTGTAGCCATTTTTATAAGAAACGATACTACTTTATATAAATATTTCCTGAAAATCTGCCTTCAAAAAAACAGTATAATTTAATAATTAAGTTACCAAAATACTAATGAATTACATCATTTTACCTAAAATATAAAATTATTCATAAAATCCCAGTATAATAAGTAACAGCATTTATTAAGAGATTACCATAATACAGCAATTGCATTTTGAAATTTTTACTATTTGCCATTTTTTATTACGAAAATAGGTAATTTACCTAGATTATGTTTCAAGTTTTGAATTCAAATTTTTCATTGCATCTAATAGTTTATTAATTTGACTTTAAAAAAATGAGTATGGACCCAGTTCTCGGGTACGGACTGTTGCCTATTAGAATTATAGCAGGTATTACCTTCATCGCGCACGGAGTACCAAAATTTTTCGGTGTATCGGAGGGATACGGTTTCTTTCAATCTGTAAATTTACCCCCTGAATTGTTTGTGCCCATAGCACTCCTGGAAGTGATAGGAGGTTTAGCTATTTTGCTTGGTATTCTAACAAGAATTGCTTCGGCACTATTAATAATTGAAATGTTAGGTGCAGTACTCATGGTCAAATTGTCTAAAGGATTTATTGGCGGGTACGAGTTTGAACTACTTCTAATAGCAATATGTTTATCACTGGTAATTATGGGGCCTGGAAAAATTTCTATCGAGAATTCGATCTTAAGAAGAGAAATATTCCCCAGAGGGAAACAGTTGTACCAACAGACATCTAAAGTAGATATAAAATAGTATTATAATCATCAGTGAATTTCCACTTTTTGTGATAGTCGATTACAGTAGAAATAATAATTGTCTGGGTAGTCGCACAGCACATTCATAGTACTAAAGCGTAATTAGAAATGCCATGTCATGATCATGAGGATGTCAATCCCCATCTTTCACGTACTTTTTCTTCTAGTCTCGAAAAAATAAATCTATCAAATATTAAACCAATCGCAAATATTACAATCATAGTTGCTATTATCTGACTCATGTTAGAAAACTCTCTTCCCACAGATAAAATATAACCTAATCCTATACCAGTAGTGATCAACATCTCAGCACCTATCAAAGCGTGCCAAGCAAAAGACCAAGTTTGTCTAAGACCCATTATTAAAGATGGTGCGGAGGCCGGTATCATGACACTTCTAAATAACATAAAACCACTCGCGCCCATATTCCGTCCTGCTCGTACATAAATGGGCGGGATGTTCCTAATTGCACCGTAGGTAGAATTCATCACTGAGAAGACTGAATTCATGACAATGACGAATAATATTCCTAAATCATTAAACCCTATCAGTAGAATTGCAAACGGAACCCAAGCTATACTTGGAAAAGACTGCAATCCCAATGCAAATGAACTCATGGTTTTTCCAAACTGTTTAAACCTAACCATAACAAGTCCAACACATCCACCAATCACAACTGAGATTACAAAACCAATGAATAATCGCCATAGTGAAACGACTATGCTCTCTATCAAAATATTTTCCTGCACTAAATCTACAAAAGATTGGGCAACCATTGCTGGTGAAGGGAGAGAGACTACTGGCCAAATGTGTAGGGAGAATACAATTTGCCAGATTATCAGAAATGCTAATAAAAATGAAATTATACTTAAGATATCTTTCATGTTCAATTTGATATCCTTTTTTGAATTTATTGGAGAATCCATGTCAGAATCCCTTTTTACTGATTACTCCTCTCATTGAAACACCATATTATTATCAAGTTCAATTGTGATTGGATCGCCATACCATACAGGTTTTAAATGTCTTGATCATCATGGAAATATAAATGGTTTCTGTTCTGCTTGCTCAATTATTTTTGATCCCCTGAATAAGTAATCTTTTGTTCCCTCATGATGAAATCAGTCGAAGTGGACAAATAAAATCGCATGTAGGTTTAAGTGTTTTAATTAACCGTTAAGTAGCTAAGCTCAAAACGATCTTAATATTGAATGTACTGTTCAATGGTACTCAACTCGTAATCTACATGAGGGCTTGCTTTATTGCTCCCTCAAATACTGAATAAGGTTGAGCACCTTCTATTTTTAGCGGAGGTTTTCCGTCGGCTATTATTATGAAAGTTGGGGTGCTCATCAAACCTATACTTCGGGCCAGATTATCATTTGTAACTACTAAATTTTCATACTTATTAGAGTCAAGACATGCTGAAAATTTTTTTACATCATAAATCCCTGCATAAACTGCAAATTGGGTTAGGCTATTTTTTGAAACCCAGTCGGTGTTTTCTCCTTTTGAATTTCTATATACCTCATCATGGTATGGCCAGTATTTTCCTTGTTCTGCAGCACAATAAGATCCAATGGCAGCAAGGGTTGATAACTTATCTGATGGTCTATCATTTATAACAAAATCCTTAAACAAGAAGTTAATCATACCTGTGTTGACAAAATTATTAACTATTAGATCTTTGGTTTCTCTATCAAATCTTGCACAAAATTGACACTGATAATCACCAAATTCTATTAAGGTAACTTTGGCTTTAGTCGTTCCTAGTGCTGATGCGTTTTGAACTATTGGCTGAAGAAGGGTGTTGATAAGCTGCTCATGATTTTCCTGATTTTTGGGGCTATTGTTCTTTCCCATTGTCACAAATGCCGTTACCGAACCGCCAACTAACACTACACCAAATATGACTGCCCACATCAAGGATTTTTTCTTGAATTTCTTCGAACTGGACTTGTTGACCTTTCGCTTCAATAGATATTCTTGGTTTTAGGAGCATAAAAACCATGGTAAACGGAATATTATCCAGTTATATTAAAAATAAAATTGTTAACTTTCAATTTTGCGACACATTTATCGTGTCCCAACACTGTCTACATAACTGTCCATCAATATTCCATTTTGGTTTTGGATTATACCTAATGAAACCAATTTTTTTTCCACAATTCACACAAAAATTTATTTTGGTTTGATAAGTCTTTTCTTTTTGGTTATAGCATTTTTCACACAAAAAAATATCATTTTCCATACCCCACTGCCATCTGGCTTTCTTTTTTTTGTCTGGTTCCAGAATAATATTACACTTAAAGCACTGAGTTTGTTTTTCGTTAATTTTTTCTTCTTCTTCCTTCTGTTTAATAATAAATTCCCTCGTCAATTTCATGTGACAATCGTTACAAAGATAACCTGTAATATTCCAGGATTTGTCTGGTTTGTATTTAAATTGAAGAACCTTGTTGCACAGAGTACAGAACTGAGGTTTCCTAAATTGCAAACATTATTTTTTCAAGAATCTTGTAAAAAAATGTATCTTTAGTTTTTAGATTTACCGTAAGATCATGTCTCAGCATGACTCACAAATTAATTTGATCATTTCATAATGAATCCAGACGACATTAATTCAAATGTGAAAATTAGAAATTGATAATCAATATTTATGACCCGTTAGGCAATAGTACTCAAATGATCAATAAACAATGTGATAATTGTGCTAAAGAAGGTAAGAATTTTTACTGTAACGAGTGTGACAAAACAGCTGAATTTTTTGATGTCTATAGTTATGACATAGACAAAACGTCCAAGAAGTCCTTAATAGGTAGATTCAAAGCCTATACTTGGCATGACGTGTTAGAATACATAAGATATGATTTTTTTCATGGTCTATCCGGTGATCTTAATCAAGATTGTGAAAAGGACTTTGCATACATAGAAAGAAAATTATCAGATCAAAGTACAGCTAACCGTCGTACGGAAAAGGCATATAGCGAAAATCCGATAGGGTATAAAATTTATTTGAATAAAGATAAAAAATCAATGGAGGATACGCCAAAAGTCGGAGGCTTTTGGGATTTAACTTTAGGTTAATTCTAGTAGGAATAGTTAGGATGGAATAGATTTAATTAGGATTGTACTTGCAAAAGAAGTGTTGGCATTTTTTTTTAAGTCCTTATCACAGTATTAATCAAGTTGAATAAATAACAAACGAAATCAAATGGACCGTGACCAAAATTATCTTTACCATCTATATACAATATTATTAAGCAGTAAATGCAATGACTTCTCTTTTTCCATACTTTATAAATAGTTCATCGAATCTATTCGATTTTGAAGATAATAAATTACCATTGTCATCATACATCTTTACAAAATTTGCTCGCATTGCGATATTTCCATTTGAATCAAAGAATCTGATACTATACCCATTCATGCCACCCTGTCTTGTTTCCTTTACGAATTTGGCGGTAGTTACATTTTGAAGATTCAAATGTATATGCCATGATTTATCCTCGTTGCCAATAGTCATCCATTTCTCACTTATCCTAACAGGTAACCCTCTTTCGGATCTTACTTCACAGATGCCATTTCCGCTATTTACTGAAAACATAATATCGTCTAGGCTGAGTATATCTGATACTAATTCTATGATCTGGTCATGAGACATTACTAATATTATATAGGGGTATAATAAAAATACGAGGGAAATTCCTGACTCGTTTATATTTTCAATGATATGACAGCTTTGTCAGTCAAAATTGAGATGGTTTTTTGAATTGATATCGGCTATTCTTAATGGTTCTGGTATTCTTTGTCCGCTTTTGGTTAATTTTTGGACAATTTGTACAGATTTTTTTAAACCAATTTTGTGTCCAATGCTTATGTAGATTGGCTTTTTTCCCTCTTTTTTAATTACATATCCAAGAACAATTCCATTATATTCAATGAAGTGATCTTTACGTAGAGAACCACATAAAATATTTTTAGCAACTCCTATAGTTGGCTTATCAATGGTATAGCCAACGTAACTAGCTAATCCACAATTCCTTGGATGCAATATCCCATGCCCATCTACTAGGAGAATATCAAAATCAGATTGATATCTGAGTAATCTTAGGGTATTTAGTAGTGGTCCAGATTCTCTCAGGAAAAGCAGACCTCGAATATATGGATATTCTACTTTGCATTTCACGTTAACGGATGCTATCAATTCAAAGGTGGAATTAATTATTACTGCAGAACAATATGCCATATTACTTTTGTATGAAACATCTATACCGCAAAAATTTTCTAGTTTATCAAAAATATCACAAGTATATATCTTTGTTGAAATTTGTTTTTGAAGTTCAATTGCCCAAGCGAAGTTTTTTTCCACAGTACTTATTTCATTTCATGTCTCTTAATCTTGACTATTAACTAATGGATTGCTTTATGAGTGATAATCAAGATTCAATTTTGATCATCAACTGAATAAAGACCCTAATTCATTTTAAATTAATTCTAATCTCTTAATAGAGATTACATTTCGTAGATTTTGGTTGCTTAACCTAGTGATCGAATTGATTTATAAAAAGAACAAGAAAAACTCGTAACTAGAATTTTTGTAACCTTACAAACTAAGATCGTAAAAATGTATAAAATGATATGATCTAAAGTTTATGCACTTGATAAATTCAAGGATGTTTTTTATATGATTGATTGGTTACATTCTGACACATTATGCCAGAAAAGCTTTCCGAAAGGAAATCCCAAGAAGGATATGAATGGCAGATAACTGAGAAAGTCAAAGAAACGCACGATACCTATACCTACAGATTATTGCCAGTATCTGCCTCACAGAGATTCAATTTCAATTTCGGCCAATTTGTAACATTAATTGTAATATTGAAAAGGCCAACATCAACAGGAGCTTTTGAGGAGAATCTGGCAAATCGTGCCTATTCAATTGCATCATCACCAACAAGAGATTTTTTAGAACTTACGATTAAAGAAGAGAAACCATACGGCTATATCAATCCTAAAACAGGAAAGTCCGATGCTTTTGCCGCTTATTTTAATCAGCAGGTAAAAATAGGAAGTAAAATAATATTAAAATTAAATCAAGTCAAGGAGCATTTCTTATGGAAAGTAGCTGCAGGACTCGAGAAGAACGTCGCATATTGGTCTGGTGCAAATGGAGCACAATCTGCAAGATCTTTAATTCAGTATATGGAAGACAAGAAGGACCCTGATTTCAATCTTGTTCTTTTCTACAGTAATACGCAGTTACAAACAGACCATGCAAATTTAGACATTATAAAAAGTGAACATCAACCTGTTGATTCATTGAATGTGATTTACTATAATTGGTTGATAAATATTGCAAAAAAACTTGAGAACTTGAAGGTGATATTTACATTCACAAGAGAACAAGAAATACCTGCTGTGTCCTCTAACGGTACAAGAGTATTTTATAGGAAGGGAAGATTCTTCTTAAATCCTGATGGTTCTCCTGAAAGAACTCTACTTAAATATAATAGAAATGTAGATACATCTTTTAATCCAATATGTGGTAGCAGCGCATTCATAAATGGTACAGTAAGGTTACCAAATGGGAAGATAAATAGGGGCAAGGGAATACTACAAAATTTGATGGAAATTGAAGGAATAAAACCTGAAAAGACCGATAAGGAACAATTCTACCTAAAACAGGTCGATGGAAATCAATGAAATGAAAAGTAGAACACTTTGAGTTTCCAGGATGGTATGTTAAATGGAATAGTCCAAGATTTATCTTCAAAAATTTATGTTTTATTTTTTGCTATTAAAACAAGTCTTTTCTGTTCATCCGTTTTATAAAAAAAGTTGTGAACTTAAGGTAACTAATCGGACTATACAGTTCATTTGTTGTCAGGCATTGAAAAGAAAATAGTTTTTGATTTAGGAGAAGGAGTATCTCAATTTTGATAGATGATTATTGAAGAAATAATGTGAAGATTTAGCTATAAAATATAGAGCCAACAGTTAATTGCATTATGTCTTAGAAGATAGCGACATGAATATGAAGAAGGAAATGTTCCTCGGCGTCATCTTTCTTGTAACTGCCATCATCTTTGTGTCGTCAACTCCTGTGATAAACCATGCTTTTGCAAAAAGCCATGATTCACAAGCACAAGACGGTGCAGACAGCAAGCAAGCACAAGACGGTGCAGACAGCAAGCAAGCACAAGACGGTTCAGGCAGCAAGAACTATGAAAATTTCCTGAATTGTCTATCTGATGCTAGTGGGTCAAATAGTTACCCTGCGGGTGATCAGATAGTAAACTGCTTCGCAGAGAGTGGTTATATACAGGGAAGCTCAAGTGCGAGTAACACTGCTGACAGTCAAGATAATACTGGAAGCGTAGATGTAAATGCACTTCATGATGGCAAGAGTGACAAAAGCTCAAGTAATGACAACGGTGACAAAAGCTCAAGTAATGACAACGGTGACAGCTCAAGTAATGACAACGGTGACAGCTCAAGTAATGACAACGTCGACAGCTCAAGTAATAACAGTTTCATCGATAGCGCATATGATGACGGCAGTAATGAATAAAATAATCTAATAGTTGATGGCATAAAGATCCCCTCTTTCTTTTTTAACACACATTATTTTTTTTATTCTTAGTTCGTTTTAACAATATTTCAAATCGGTTCTATGTCAAAATAATTATAATATCCTTTAACCATCACAATAAGACATAGTGGACTATCTTCAATCAAATCAATTCGATAGATTACTTTCTGAAGGAAAAAAAACTTTGATCATGTTCTATGCAGATTGGTGCCCTTTCTGTCAGAGATTCAAACCATCATTTGAATCCTATACAAATTCTAGCATCTATGATATCGATTTTTACGCTTGTATGATTAATGATGATGATAATCCCTTGTGGGATAGATTTTCAATCAATACCGTTCCAACACTTATAGCATTTTACAAAGGCAATATCATTTCAAGAAGAGATTCAAGAATGGGGTTTGGTTTAGATAAATCAGATGTTGACTCCATACTAAGAGAGATATCATAATAATAACGAAGCAAGAGAATTATCAATATGAGGCAATTCTTCGTATTCTTTCTTCACATATTTCCAAATATCTCTTGTCGATGTCAAAACCTATGCATGAAGCTCCCAATCTGATGGATGCCAATGCAGTCGAACCTATTCCTATGAATGGATCCAGTACGACTTTGCATCTGCTAACTCCATGCAATTTGATACACATTTCTGGAAGTTTAATTGGAAAAGTAGATGGATGCGGTCTCTGTTGCTTATCCCAAATAGTCTCATATGGAATGAACCAAGTATTACCACGATCTCTTAGATCTTGAGTTGAACTTTTCCAGCGCCCAATATTTGTTTTATCTTGATAAGGAACGCCAATGGAGAGTTTATCCAATTTAACGTTACCATGTTTAGTAAAATGAAAAATGAATTCATAACAATCATTAACAAATCGATCGCTAACTAATGGTTTAAAATGTCCAACGGCTATATCTGACGCTATAGTTGGATAACTTCCTACATCAGATTTTGGAATTGCTATTGATTTTATCCAAACAATGACATTCTGTAAAGTAAAATATTCCCTCAAAACATTTGCTACATCAAATGGAATCCAAGGATCCGATGGTTTGCTTCCCACGTTAATAAAAAAAGAACCATCATCGGAGAGAGTATTTTTAATCACGACACCCAATTTGGATAGGAATTTCAAGTATTCATTTCTAGGCAGGGTGTCCTTATATCGACTATAGCTTACACCTATGTTATATGGAGGGGATGTAACGACTACATCGATTGTTTTCTTCGATAAATGTTTTTTAATCCCACTAATACAATCACCATTGTATAACTTTATGGAGATTTTTTTCTTCTTTAATTCAACAAATTTTACGGCTTCATCTTGTTTAATTTTGATTCAACTTCTCTTTGAAATTTAGAAATATTTAGGTCAAAAGTATACTGGAGGGGATACAGTACATGACAGATAAAAATTGAATTAAATAATTTGATTCGCGTTTTCAGATCATTACGAGATCATCAACAGACGATATCATAACAACTGCCTTATTTTCTCCCAGACTCTTTTTCATTCTACTTACTACTTCCTCAACATCAGAAGAATTCACAACAGTAGCCACAACTTTTCTAGAATTATATGTAAGCTCAATTGTACCGCTTCCTCTCCCTGACGCAACTCTCTCCTTATCTTTGGTTACTCCCTTTACATCGTAAATTGTGGCTTCAAGATTCAATTCCTTAAGCGAAGAGATAATATCCCTAACATTTTCGGCTTTCACGAGTACAGCAAGTCTCTTCATTGTCCTCGTTTTAATTCCGGGGGTTTCTGTGTATGTTACTTCAAAGGGCAAGGAAGTATTGTCTTTAACCATTTCCATAAAATAGAGTGGTGAAGTATAAAAAGGTGATGAAAATTTGATGTTTGATCTAAATTTCACCTAATGAATGATACTTCTTTTGATATAATTTTTCTCTAGGTATTAAAATATGGAATTATAGTTGAAAATATTTATGAACGTTGTTGCTATTAGTACCCTAATGGAACCAAACTATCTTATGAAGTCGCTGATTATAACTGGTCTTATAGTTGCAATTGTTTTCGCAAATGTGAATTTATTGTTTAAAGTGAGCGCAGAGACAGGGGCGGGGAAGGATGTATTTAAGGTGATTGTCACTTTATTTGATATAACAAATTCAACAAAAGACATTGTAACGTTAGTAAACGTGAAAGATCAGACGAAAATCAAGCTATTCAACGCTGATTATCCCCAAACCCAGGGCCAGGACAAAGTGAGTTATACATTGACGTTCCCAAATTTGACGGTGAATGATGGTGATCCTTATACTGTATGTACAGTAAAGGTAGAAAACTTTAAACTAGATTGTATCAAGGGAAAAAATTCTCCTCTAAATAGACCAGAATTTGTGGATGTTGATACAGCGAAGGGTTCTAGTGAAGTAAAAGCAGAGGCCAGTAAAGGTTGATTTCTTTCGTATAACTAACTGAAATAAAAAATGATAATAGTGTTATCCCACTTCTAACAATATAGGAATGCGTGGGAATAAGAATTTTTTGGGAGACAAGTTATTACTTTATTCTGCTGCAGCGTTCACGTTTATTGCCGGCCTATTGCACCTGGCCCTTGTTCCAATGTTTTTCAAACAAATGTCGCTAAATGTAATGATATTCTTTGTAGTTTCTGGTCTGGCGCAAATGTTTTGGGTAATACCTACTATTAAGAAATGGATTTTACCATGGTATTATATCGGTATAGGGGGAACCGTAGTGCTAATAATATTATGGGTAATTGCAATTCCAGGAAGTGGATATGCGATACACGAGACGGATGTGGCGATCGAAGTCTCCCAGATAGCTTTTATCATTTTAGCTTTAATAATAATTAAGAGAAGTCCATGGGCAGCAAAATCAACCAAGGCAGACATATCCTTGTAGACTAGTAATGCGTCTTTACTCCGAATCGAAACAATAATATTCCTTCTACATTAAATGGATATTCCACTGAATTAGTGACATTAGCAATAGACCCACGTATTCATTTCTGTGATTTAGAGATAGAACCTAAAGATCATTTGATTTCAAGTACAGACAAAAAATTTCCAGAAGATCCTTAAACCATGCTATCTTTGGTT
>DATBHO010000051.1:0-32112 GCA_036557405.1 Nitrososphaeraceae archaeon | reverse complement strand
CTCACCATAGAATTTTTTTGATCTTTCTAGATCATCAGAAGGTATTTCAAAGTGTACTAACGTAGGCATATTGTTAATTCAAAAGATTCCTTAATTAATCTTCTTGCGATTAAACAGCAACTAATTCGTAATAAAGTTACCAAAAATTTTGGAGAGCGTCAAATGATTTATTCAATTGCATAAGCCTCTTTCAAATGTTCAAATTCGTTATAGCATTTGCTAGACATGACCAAATACTATAGGTAATTATTAGTATTGGTGACTATAAATTAATTCATACACATTATTAATTTAGATTTATATGTGGACAATCTCCTGTTTAGAAACAATAGGAACCTACAAAGATTGTTTACAACTAAATCCCACGGAATTCGTATATTAGCGGCTTTACTTCTTACCTTGATTTTTCCATATACGTACTTCAGCAGTTCTACTATTGGGGAAAGTTATAAAGACTCAAATATAATTGCAATAGCAACTTCCCAGTCGGACCTAGAACACTTTCGCTCAACCTTAAGTCACATCGTAAATGAGTCACAGCAATTGACCAAATCATATCAGGACGAAATTCGGAAGTGGACATCAGGTCAATATGATAATTATACCCTAATCTCAATTACAGATTCTTATTTGCCAAAATTTGATAATCTCATCAGTAATACAAAAAATATGATTTATCCTATTGAATACAAGTATGTTCATGAGGCATTAGTAAATTCATTAAATTCTGAAACTGAAAGTTATAGACACTTTAGAGACTATCTTGCATCCGGTAACAAAACAGAAGATGATGTTTCAACAGATCTCTTATCAAAGGCTTTTCAATACGAACAAATTTATTCAAAATTCCTATCAGTACCTTTTCCCACTCCTGATCAAAACGTGACTAAGCGTATCAACTATACCGAGTAAATTTAAAACTGGTTCAATAGACATTTTTTTACGATTAGTATTGAGATCAATTCAAGGATGATAATCTTTGGCTCGGTGTCCATGAATTGTTTAGAATTATCGACTTGGATAGTTGATGATTTCTTATTTATCTTACAAACTAAGGAACTCTTCTATCTAGATTATCATAAATCTTGCAGCTAGTTACTAATTATGATATCGATATTTTAGGAGCTGGACAGAACTGAACACAATTTATTATCTAGTACATTTTTCAGTAGAAAAATGACAGACTTATTTTCTATTAGATGATAGTGAATTGCATTAATTTAATATAGTGCAGTGATCCAATGTACTCAGGTGGACTTATGATGAACAGGACTATTTTGCTTGTTGGGTTAAGTACTGTATTGTTATTCTTAAGTACTTATGGTTCACTTGTTAATGCTCAATCATCCAGTCCTAATACAAGTAGTGATAATTCTGCATCACAAACACAAAATTCAGACCCATTTACGCAAAGAGGGTCGGATCACAACATCAATACTGGTAGTACTAATAGTCCATCTCAAACTAATGATGGATCAACCAATACTAACGACAAGTCCAATGATGGATCAACCAATACTAACGACGGTTCTCAGACCAATGATAACCACGATGACCATAACAAGGGGTCTGACAATACTAAATCATCTGATAAAAAAGATTCAAAACCTGATAATCACGGCATACCATTCCCCTAAAATTATTTTGTCTAATTTTTAACTATTGAGGATTTCATTTAATCCATAAAATAAATGGATTATTCAAATATTGGCAGTTATAACCATATCATCTTTATTTTACATTGAATATTTTAGCTACCGTCAGCACCTTTGACCATTCTTCAAGGGACTCAACAACTGTTCTGGCCTTATCAAGATTTTCGCCAACGACCACGACCCCATGATTTTTTATTATTACCGCCCTTACTCTGTTATCTTTAAAACATTTTGAAACATTTGATGCTAAATCGAGCGAGCCTGATGGTACATTATCTATTATAATAGGGTCGCCTACGATTATGTCTGCTTCTTCGATTACTTTCTTAAATTTAGATGATATTGAGACTCCGAGTGTAAATGGACTATGACAATGAACTATGGCATTTGCATTGCTATTATCATAAATCATTTTATGCATAACCCATTCTCTGCTAGGTTTATGTTTGCCCGTTATCGCATTTGTTTTCATGTTAATTTTGATTAGATCCTTTGTTTTCATTTTATATCGTGGTATTTCACTAGGGGTAATCCACATCCATATTTTCTCAAACCTTACACTATGATTGCCAGATATCGCTGTGTTTAAACCTGATTTGTAAAGGTCCTTAACACAATTAACCAACTCTGCCTTTAGATTCAATGGCTAACGTCATTATAGTTATAATAATTATATTTATTGATTTATGGATACATTTAATAAAGTTGCTCTTAGGAATTACATTACTATTTGCTTACTATCTCTTAGTAACCCTCGATATTTGGTTTAAATTTTTTTCTTCTATGTATTACTTGCTATTTTCCTGACGCTTGCTGTTTTTTTAACGCTTCTTCATCCATGTAAAATATTTCCCAAAGATGGCCATTAATGTCCTCAAAACTTCGTCCGTACATCCATCCATGGTCTTGCGGCTCCCTGGACTCTTTGCCACCAGCTTCAATCACATTGTTGATCATCTCATCTACTTTTTGCCTACTTTGGGCGGACAATGCTATTATCGTTTCGGTATCTTTTGTAGTATCACAGATCTCCTTCTTTGTAAAAGTTTTAAAGAATTTTTCAACCAGTAGCATTACAAAAATATTGTCACTTATGATCATACATGTGGCATTCTCATCAGTAAACTGTGGGTTGAATGAAAAACCTAGCTTCTTAAAGAACTCGACTGTACTGCTAAGATTCACCACCGGCAAGTTAACAAAAATTTGATTTGTTATTCTATTTCTCCATTTGTAGTCAGCTAGAAAATATAAAACTATCGAGCAAGCATGGAGAATGCATCAGGCATAATTAGTAATACTGATGATCTTGCTGTTGATTTACCAGGGGTTGTTTAGGAAAGTAAACTTGAGTTTAAAATAAGGAGATTTAAAGATGGTAATAAATGTCAAAGATTATCTTTTAATTACATTATATCATATGTATAAATCCTTATAGTTCTTATTGTGAATATGCCTTTATGATTCTGAACAAGAGTCAGAATGAAAGTAAGGTGGATAAAGATAGCGGGAGTCTGATATGCGATGTATGTGAACAAACATTCGATACTATGGAATCATTAAAGGAGCATAAAGCATCTGAGAATAAAGATGAGGGATTGAAATACAAAGGCATAGATTAGAAATATCTTGCCTTTCAGAAATAGTTGATTAAATATCTCAATATCAGCATATGAACTGAAAATAAGTTATGAAATTCATATTCCAATTATAAAATTACATACAAATTGCCCGAGTCCAGTACCAAATTATGTCAATTACATTATTTTTTGATAAATATTATAAATTTTATAAACTTTGATCTAGTTAATGATTATATGCTGAATCTGACACCATGAAAATTACCGAGTAAACACCACCAAAAGGAAATTAATTTATACTATCATATTTACCTAGAACAAGATGAACAAGGAGGCTTTTCTAGATATTAATCCAAAAATACTCACATATATCAGCGTTTCAGTCTTGACTGTGTTAGTGCTGTCACTTACAACTGGAGTGTACGCGCAAAATCCCTTTAGAGATAAATTACCAGGTGATAATCACGGTGATAACCAACCATCAGAGAAAAATTGCAAGAAAACTGATACTTTAGAAGAAATATCTATAAAAATAGATGCAGAAAAATGTCAAATGAATAATTTCAAAGATTACAAAAAATGGGATTTCTTTAAACTGGAAGACCCAGAAACTAAGGATTGTATCAAACACTTTCATGATCTGGGGGGCTCATTGGTAGATTATGAAGTGGTCTACTGTTATGCATATCCCGAAAAATATAAAGACAAGAGCTGATCAACAGTGCCTCTGATTGGCAGTATCACTTTGCCAGTATGGGACACCAACTTTTGCTAGTGTCTAATATCTAATCTGTATTTCCATTTTGCTTTCTAATGCTAAACCATACGGCAATCACGCATCATTTTCCAGTCTTCTTCTCCACCCATCAATTTCAGAATCAAAACTTTTTAGTTGCTCGTGAAACTTTTCCGGTACTAATGCATCTGGCTTGAGAAAGGTCCACACAATAGTAGATCCTTTGTTATTTGGTATTATCCTCACGTATACATTCCATGTTACGTCACCTACAGTGAAGGTATGGTCTAGTATTCCACAGTTCTTGTCAGGAATTAATATAATCTTAGCTCTGCCAGCAGGACTATCGCATATCTACTGGTCATTTTCATCTTTTATGACAGAGGAGATAATTCCACCACTTTCCCAATTCTTCACATTCAAAAAGAAATCAAATACACCTTTAGCATTTCTGCTGCTAGTCATAATTTTAACACTTACATCAACTGGGTTATCATACTTCATAATTGTCTACTCCAATTTGATTTATTTAAATATCCTTTTTGGATTTCACTTGATTGAAATGTAAAGTCACCTGAATTATGAATAATCTGCATTCATATAATACAGTAATTTGGTTATCATATTTAGGAACGCATGATGTGCGGCGGTATAGTTGTTATGCAATATTGAACCCTGCGACGTGAATATAATTCCTTAGATATCTTTAATTTGTGTCGACAAGTTCTTTCTCTTTATTATATGCTATCCTCAACCACACTGGAGTAACTAGAGTAGTTATAGCAACCATAATGATTACCGTGGTGTAAATGTTTGAAGACAAAACACCAGAGGTTACCCCGATACCTGCTACTATAAGACCGACCTCCCCTCTAGATATCATTCCAATACCTACTATCAAAGCCTTTGATTTATCCCTCAAAAATAATAGGGATGGCAATCCACATCCTACCAATTTACTAATAACAGCAACGATAACTACTATTGCAGATAAGATTAGAACCTCCATATTAACTCCAGTTAAGTTTACCTGTGCGCCAATAATGGCGAAAAATAAAGGACCAAAAATTATCTCTAATTTATCAACATACCCTTCAACTCGCTTAATTATTCTTGTGCTAGCAACAGCCATTCCTGCAGAAAATGATCCCACTATTGGAGATAATCCTACTGCTGCGGCTATCGCTGATGCGCCAAAAAATGAAGCAGTTACAATACCTTCAATGCTTCCTCTGGCCTTCCATAATTTTTCTGAATGTACTATCTTTGGAATTATGATTATGGCGGCGATAAGTAAAACAGCAAATATTCCTAATATCTTTAGAACTAGTAATATAATATCGACAATGTTTGGTGACATGTTGCCTGTCTGAACCATAGTTACTACAACAGAGAGAACTGCTATTGCAAGAATATCATCCACTACTGCAGCACCTAATATAACTTTGGCTTCTTTTGTTTGCATCTTTCCAAATTGAGTAAGTACGCTCACTGATATCGCAACACTAGTTGCAGTAAGTGCTGTAGCAATGAGAATGGATTGCAGTCCCTGTAACCCAAATAATGTAAATACATAATAGCCGAGAAAAAACGGAACTATTACTCCGCACGCTCCTATTGTAAAAGAAGCGACTCCTCCCCTCAAGAACTCTCTGGGAGTGATCTGAAGTCCTGCTATGAATAATATGACAATTCCAGCGATTTGACCTATCTGGAGAACGGTTTCATTTAAGATCACAAGAGGTTTACCGTCAAAGATGGGTATCGAACCCAGCGCGAATGGACCTACAATTATACCAGCAACTAATTCGCCTAAAACCGCCGGAAGTTTTAATTTATTGAAAATTTCAGCAAAAATTTTTGCGGCAAAAAGAAGAACGGAAAGGGAAATTAAAACATGTATTATTGCTTCTTGCTCTCCTGCCAATTTTTAACATTATATTTATCGATTCATTTAATAAAATATATGCGCAGATCTATTTCTTTTAATTTCATTAAGTGACGAAGTAATGCCAATCACTACTGTAATGTAAGAAAAAGTTAGAATTTCTAACCTAAATTTAGGTTAAACACTAACAAACTTAAATTTCAGAAAAACGAAAATAATAGTTATGAAAATTGAAAAAAATCCAAAATATCTGGTAGCATATTGTACATTGGCCGGATTAATATCATCAATTATTATATCAGGATTATTATTCATCCTGGATATAGTTTCGAAAACTCCATTAGGCACTTTTTTTGCTGTAATAGGTTCATCTTTAGGATTTTATGATTCCACCACATCGCCTTATGTCGGTCTTTTATTGCATTTTGCTACTGGTACTGTAGCCGGTAATTTACTTGGCCAAGGAGCATTATTTTGGGATAAATTAATCCCATTTGGCATCAAACGTGGAACAATTTTAGGAATTATAACAGGGATATCACTTTGGTTGATATTATTCTTGCCCTTAACTGTGTATATCACACAACCTAAATTAAATATGTTCGATTTTTCGGCCCCAAACCAATACGTCTTTGTAATAGCACAACATTTCCAAGGGCTGTATCCTATCGTAATAATAGGATCCTTTTTTTTCCATCTGATTTATGGAATAATTTTGGGACTAATTTCAGGAAGGCTGATTGAATTAAAATATTCAGTTGGAAATACAGTTAAGTAGTGTATTTTTAGACAGGAACAACCGTGTTATCTCATAAAAATCAAGTTTACAGCCAAGATAGTGTATAGTGAATTGATACTCCAATACCAATATCTGGAAATAATATTTGTCTTGACGCAAATCTATTCAGAATACCTATGACTAGGGTTTATGGGCAATGATTCGTACCGACAAGATAATCGGGAACATAAATTCCGATTCGCATCTTAAAGTAAAGTATCAAGCCATGTTGAGAAGTGACCACGTCGAGAGAATTGAACTAACCAGGTTAGAAGCTGAAAGATCCAGACTCAAGAAAGTATCAGATAGGGGTACGGATTTAGCTCTTACTTTGCTGCCCGGTTCGCATATCAATGACGGTGACGTAGTCCTGCTGACAGAAGAGAAGATGGTTATAGTAAAAAGGGTACCCGAAAATGTAGCTATAATATCTTTAGAGAGAAATATAGCAGTTGACCAATTGTTCAATATTGCAATCAAACTTGGTCATACTATTGGAAACATGCATAGACCAATAAAGATTACAAACGGTAAAATATATTTCCCAATCCAGTCCGAATCTGAGATTGAACTATTTCAAAAGATATTTTCTAAGTTAAGCCATCTTGATATTAAAAATGAGAACATAATTTTTGAACCTGACCGGGGTTATGATATTCATGAACACTGAAATTATTGATGGAGACATCAGTTTATTGCAGATGTCTGACTCTTTTTTTCCTACGGGGTTGTATGCAACATCCAACGGACTAGAAGCACTATCACAAGTAAAGAGATTAAAGAGTAGGGATATCTGTCAATTTATTACCAGCTACTTACAACAGGTAGTAGGACCCTCTGACTGTACTGCCTTAGGTAACGCTTATGAATCTTGTAAGAAAAGGGATCTTGCTTCTCTCATTAAGACGGATGAATCGGTTTACTTTATAAGATTAATAGAGGAGCCAAGAAGCGCTTCTGTCAGGTCTGGTGTTCAGTTGCTGAAATGTGTTAGCACTTTCAGCAAGCACAAAAAAATGTTAAAGGACTATCAAAATGCTATTAGTACTGGAAAGGCAACAGGAGTGTATCCTGTATCCTTTGGGGTAGCGACCTGTTCGCTTGATATCCCAAAAAACAAAGCTGGATTGATACTGTTATACTGTTTCACAGTTAGTGTTGTAGGAGCAGCTTTGAGACTGGGAATACTCCAGCATATTGACGGCCAGAAAATAATTCACGAGCTAAGACCAGTCATTTTAGAATCTGTATTAAGGAATATAGACAGACCAATTTCAAACATTTGGCAATTTGCACCCGGTTTAGATATTTTGCAAATGAAGCATGAAATAATGAGTTCAAAAATGTTTATTACATGAAAATAAGGTAATTTTGTTATGCCCTCTACTCGAATTCCTCGCGTAGGAATTGGCGGTCCTGTAGGCTCAGGTAAAACTATGCTAATAGAACAGATTGTTCCAATACTTTCAGCAAAGGGATACAAAGCAGGCATAATTTCTAATGATGTAGTATCCAAAGAGGATGCAGAAAGAATGAGAAGAAATCTTGCAACTGAAAGAGGGCTTATGCCCGAAGAGCTAGTAATAGGGGTTGCTACAGGAGGATGTCCTCATACCGCTGTGAGAGAAGATCCATCGATAAATCTTTCTGTAGTGGAAGAATTAGAATCAAAACACAATTATCTAGATTTAATCCTTATAGAGAGCGGCGGGGATAACATTACAACAACTTTTAGTCCCGCTCTTGCTGACTATTTCGTCTATATAATCGATGTAACAGGTGGCGACAAATATCCTAGAAAGAGGGGACTTGGAATAGAGAGTTGCGATCTTCTTGTAATAAACAAAATAGATATCGCTCCCTACGTTGGAGCGGATTTAAAGATAATGGAACGTGATGCAAAAATTGTTCGAAATAACAAGCCCACAGTCTTTGTCAACTCTAAAACAGGTCAGGGTGTGGATGCGGTAATATCACATATCATAACGGATGTTCTTTTTGCGGCGCCACCAAAAGCTCTAGTAAAAAGCTAGCTGGTCAATAGTAAATTGTTTATGCACTCTCAAAATTGCAAGATGCATAAGTGTTTAGTGGCAATTGGATTAATATGCAAGTTTGTCAACCTACTTTAGGATGGATGCAGACTGACAGTTACCATCGATTATAATTCTTATACACCACGAAATATTCCTCCAGAGATTGAGGCATATCTCTCAAAACCACGGCAGCTCGTAGTAGGCAAGTCAGGAAAGGTAGGTATTTTGCAGCTTAAACTAGAAAGGGATCCAGCTACCGGAAAGACAGTCATAAAAGAACAATATTGTCGCGTACCACTTTTCATACAACGTGCGATCTATTTGGAGGATACTCTCCCCGCCATGGCTTATCTTTATATCATATCCCCTTCAGGGGGGATTTTGCAGGGAGACCGATACAGTACTGATATCACACTTGGTAAAAATGCTCTTGCCCACGTTACCACACAAGGAGCTACTAGAATCTACAAGATGGAAAACAATTATGGAACCCAGATGGTCAATATTAAGGTAGACGAGGGAGGATATCTTGAGTATATCCCAGATCAAATAATACCATTTCGTAATTCTAGATTCTATCAAGATGTGGAACTGATAGTACATGAAAAGGCCACAATTATATATTCAGAAATAATCGTTCCAGGTAGGGTAGCAAGCGGTGAAAAATTCCAATATGACATCTGCTACATAAAAACTATCGCAAAGAACCAATCTGGTAAACCCAGGTTCATAGATATAGTAAAGTTAGATCCAAAGAAAGAAGACTTGACGGCTGGTGGAATATTGGGAAACTATGAGGTACTCGGCACGATATATATCGTTACCAGAGAACAATATTTAAAAGAACTCCTAAATGAGATTAATGAAAAGATCAAAGAATTTGAGATAAAGGGGAGGATATCTGGTGGCACTTCATTTCTTCCAGCCAGACAAGGAATAATAGTTAGGTTACTAGGCAAAAAAGCTGGGGTTGTAAAGAATCTCATATTCGAGGTTGTAAGGATAGCAAGGAATCAAATTATTGGGGCCCCATTCAGTGGGATAAGAAAGGCATAACTATTAATTAATTAAATCTTTACCTCAAAAGGTAATACTAAAATAAATAAATTAAGCTACTCACTTTTGACAAGGTCAGGATACTGCAGAGACCTGCTTTAGCCTAAGTCGGACAGCAAATATCACTGATTCATATTCTTCAGGTTAGATTAGCTGACAAAATAATCGATGCTGTGTAATAGCGGGAATTCGCGACTTTGCTTTGATTCTGCAGTACCTATATTATTATTTTACTAATTTATTGAAACGGAACCCGTTGCCCCAGACTTAAATAATATCGATTTAAATAAATCAGATTCTCAAACAAGTTTCCAATATTTCCATATTATACTAATGATATGTTGAAACAATCAATAAGTCATTTAATTGAAGATCAATTAATCAAGATCGTTAAAATTGTGCAATACAAGTATATTTTTCATGGTATCTCCTATTAGTTAAAAGAGGAAGAAATTGCGTATGCCTTTACATTCTTGTAGAAAAAGGATTCATAAATTCATGTATAAAACTCAAATGGTATAATTGAATCATAAATAGAACCAGAACAACGTACAGAAATCACTTTTTGAAATTTTAACACTAATATAGTAAAGAACGACTTAAAGCGATATTTAATTAAAATTATTCTGGATTAGGATATGATTAGATACATTGAGAATACTAGCCTAAAATTACTTATGTCCGTAGTGCCATTATTACTGTTACTGACAATGGTAGCGTATGTACCATCATTATTACAAAAAGTACTCGCAGTAACCGATACACATATTGCTACAGCTGGAGATTGGGGTTGCTCTAGCAATACCGAAAAAACCGTAAACAATGTAAAGAGCAAGAATCCTCAACTATTATTGGCACTTGGAGACTACTCTTATGAGAAAACTTCTACTTGCTGGCTTGATCTCATAAAACCAGTAGATTCAATTACAAAAATTAATTTGGGAAATCATGAAGATCATGGTCTCGTTGATTCATACCTAAGTCATTTTGGACTTTCAAATCCGTTCTACTCTTATAATATCAACAATGTTCATGTATTAACAATGGCAACAGAAGAAAAGTTTGACACAAATTCCGAGCAATATAATTTTGTGGTAAACGATCTTAGAAATGCTGCAAATAACCCCGATATCAAATGGATAATCGTTACAATGCATTCTCCATTTTATTCTTCTCCTAACACTTTTAAGGAATTTGATTGTGGAGGAGACGATGCTTGTCAAATATATCATCCACTATTTGATAGATACGGTGTAGATCTTGTTTTACAAGGTCATGTTCATAACTATGAGAGAAGTTTTCCCCTAAAATTTAATCAAGCGACGCCGTCAAACCCGATAGTAACAAGTACTATGAAAACAGATTACGAAAATCCCGATGGTGAAATTTTTGCCATAGTGGGAACCGGTGGAGTAAACCTACATGGTTTATCAGATTCAGCTCCATTTATAGCATCCCAACAGGATTCAAATTTTGGTATTTTGGACATCCATATTTCTGATAATAAATTGGATGCAAAATTCGTTACTAATGATGGTGTCACTGATGATCATTTTAGTATATCCAAAACTGCAAAGAAGAAAATAATTGAACGTATTAGTGATAATATAGTTACTGACACAAATGCAAAACCACTATCTTACAAAGGAGATACTAAAGCCAAACCAGTAATAGTCAAAGATGAGAACGGCAAACCAACTATAAGCTATACAGCTACCGACACAAATACGAAGCAGCCGTCTGATAAAGTAGATACTAATGCCAAACCACTATCAGATGAGAAACCAACTATAACCTACAAACTTAATGATAATATAGTTACTGACACAAATGCAAAGCCATTGTCAGACAATGTAGATACCAAAGCCCAGTCCATGCAAGAAAAAGTACAGAAGGACAAACCAACTATAACCTACAAACTAAGTGATGGTAATACAGCTACTGACACAAATTCAAAACAACTGGCTGATAAAGTAGATACCAAAGCCAAATCTTCTATTTCAAAGCAACTTAGCAATGACGGACTTACAGATGACAAACCAAAGTCGACACACAATGAAGATAAAATAGATTTATCTAATAATGATAAATCGAGTAATGATAATTCTCATCCCGGTGGATTACTTGGATCAACAGACACACGTGATCCTGTTGATGACGAAGAAACTGCAGACAATCACGGTGACATGACCATCAAAAGCTACGAAAAAGATCCATTTTCTTCCGTGAATTAATCAGCAAGAAAAGCTGCGAATAGCACGCTTTAGTTCTTACTTTTTTTTCATTTTCTATCAGATATCAGAATCTCCATGATAATTCTAATAAGATTGAGAAGAGAATATCAATTATAATAATGAATTCTGAGTTTAATCCTGATAAGTTTAAGGTAGATCAAAGAAAAAGCTGGGACAGTGTTGCGAGGGGGTGGCAAGAGTGGTGGGAGACATTTGAGAATGGTGCACAACATGTTAGTGATAGATTAATTGAGCTCGCAGGAATTAGGCTAGGAAATCGGGTATTAGATATAGCAACAGGAATTGGTGAACCAGCAATTAGTGCAGCCAAAGTTGTTGGCAAAGGAGGTCATGTTACTGCTACAGATATGTCCACAGAGATGTTGGCTATTGCAGAGGAAAGAGCTAAATCTCTGGGATTGGATAATATAATGGATTTTAGACAGAGTGATGCTGAAAATCTTGAATTAAGCACTAATCAGGCTTTTGATGCTATTCTTTGTAGGTGGGGATTAATGTTTCTCCCGAATCTGGGCAACGCTTTGGTCAAGATTCATCAATTGTTACTCCCTGGCAGAAGGTTGGCAGTTGCTGTTTGGTCCGAACCATCTAGAGTTCCACTCATAAGTATGCCAATGAGTACTGCTAGAGAATACCTACATGATCCATTAATAGGTCAGACGGTTCCTGGTCCATTTAGTTTAGCGGATGTAGATGCATTCAAGAAATCATTACTAAAAGCAGGATTTACAGACATACAAAGTGAAACCATGACCGTGACATTTGAATTTGATTCGGCCGAGGACTATACGAAATTCAATCAGGACATTGTTGCGCATATTCGAACACTATTAGCTAACGAGACTGAAAAAAGAAAATGGGAGATATGGGAGGCTATTAATGATAAGGCTAAACAACTATTTGCTGACCATCAAAATGGCCGTATTAAACTGTCCAATGAAGCTGTATGTGTAGTGGCACTTAAACAATAGCGAACTTATAATAGCTTGACTGCCATGACTAATTAAACATCGGTATGCTAGGCTATGAAGGATCTCAGCATCCAGGCCATTTTTTCATGTTCTTCCATTTTATCTGTTAGAAAGTTGGCGGTTCCTTCATCGTTTAGCTCTTGACATTCGTTGATGTTTTTCCTAAGCGTCTTAATTATAGTTTCATGGTCAGATAAAAGATTACCTAGCATAGTATCAGCATTAGGATACGACCCTACATCTTCCCGTATTTGAGAAGAGTTTATGAATTCTTTCAATGCAGCCCTGGTCCTGCCGCCAACAGCCCTCACCCTCTCTGCGATTTCATCAACTGCAACAGATAGTAGTTCATAGTGCTCATCAAAAAACTTGTGGAGATCATTGAATCTAGGATCCTCAACATTCCAATGGTAATTTCTTGTTTTTGTCAATAGTACATATTCATCGGCTAAATCGTCGTTTAAGATATTAGCAATCTTTTGTAAACTCTCACGTGATATTCCAGTGTCAATATCTAAAATGACTGTCTTTGATTTTAACTTGTTCATACAGTTAAATGGTTTACAAAGTATAAATCGATTTGAGACATACGTCTAGTCATCTATTTAAGGCATTTCACTTATTTGTATATATCAATGACAGTTGAGAATTTCAGTGCCACCTCAATTATTGTTTTTCTTATAGGATTACTAGTTTCTACTGTAGTAATTTACCTGGTAACCTTATTTATGAGACAAAGAAGAAGCCTAAAATTAGCACTGTTTACTGCAATTATAGGATCAATAGTATATGGAATTGCGTACGTCCTGTTTGGAAACGGTTTTCTTTCTGCAGTCTTGGGTGGAATAGCATGGCTATTAGCTCTAAAAGGTATCTATCATATGGGATGGCTAAGGGCCTTGATAGTGGCAGTTGGCATATGGATAATCACTACTATTATTGGTGTTCTATTACCCACTGCCATAGGGCCTCTCTAATTATTCAGAATGTATTTCATAACGTTATCCTATAGCATCGTACAATTTATCACAATTATCACAGGAAGGAAGATAATCGCCATCTGAACTTGATTTTCCTGAACCATCTAAAGTACTTTGAACGTCTGGTTGGAGATCTGCATCTTTGTTTTTTATTTCTTTTTCAATTGTAAATTGATCCGCTAAGTTCCCGCCCCTATTATCATAGAAAGTTCCGGTCAATTTAGTGTGAGGATTTCCATTACTGATATCTATATCTAGAAACCCAAACTTCCCACCAAATTGGTTCGCCACATAAGGTGCCTGACTCGCTAAGGGGTAGAAACTCTCTCCGCCCGTTCCTACAATTGCAAAAATGGTTCCCTTCATGCCATTATTATATCCTGTGGTGTTTTGATTTGTTACAATAGGATTTGCGCTATCACCAGCAGAATTATATGATATTGGGTATGTTCTCTGGTAGTTGTGGTTATGAGCCTGCAATACTAGATCGACATCATATTTTTCAAATAGGGGGTGATATATTTCCCGTAGCACTTTTTCAGCGTTATGTGTTGATGGTGAGGTGTAAAATGGTCCATAAGTGGTTACTACTATCCAGTCAATGTCTTTGTTTTCTGACGCTTTTTTCAAATCATCACTTATAAAATTGTATTGTGCCGAACCTGGCTGATATTGAGATTCAGAGGCCATCGTAACAAAATGCACGTGCCTGTAATCAAATGAACCAAATGGTTCTTTTAGATTAAAAGTGTCTTCATACTGATTCATTTTTGGTGCTCCATCGTTAACATCATGAAATCCTAACGTTACTTTCAATTCATTACTGAAAGGAGAGATAAGATCAAGCCAACAATTGGCACTCTTATCATACGAAAGGTCTCCCAGAGGTAACACTAGTTCAGGTTTTTTATCCTCCATATTGCTAACCGTATTCTCCGCATTTTTTGAACATCCAAAATCACCTGCGGCAGCAAAATTAAAGTCCATACGATTATTATCGCCTTCGTCAGCAAAATTGTATTCATGTTGCACGTTTGCTACTTTTTTATCATCCTTCTTCTTGTTATCATCCTTCTTCTTGTTATCATGGTGGTCTTCGATCTGATTTTTTATGCGCTCTCTGAGTTTTTTCACAAATTTAGAGAAACTATTTTTATGTTTTTTAAATGGGGCTCCTTGAAGAAAATGATCACTATTCATCACTATATTTGACGTAAAAACGAGAAATATTGCTGAAAAACCGAAAACAATTCCGACGTTTCTGGATGTGATAGACACGAATATTTCAATTTGTGAATTCTGTCGACGTTATTAAAAAGTTGTGCAATTCCAATCTACTAAAGTCAATGAGCTTGATTTTTGGATTTTGATGACTGCCAACTTGGGCGATTTTTTCTAAATAGTAATAAAATCTATTAATTAAAGAGAAAAATATATATATTGTAAGGTACATTACATAATGTCAGGTGAAATGCAAAATTGTGGAAAGATCCGTGGGGATTTAGAGATAGATTTTTTGAACAGATAGACAAGGAATTTTCCGAGGCTGAGGACATGCTAAACAGGATGTTCAGAACAGTAAGAGAAACAGGTACCACCGGCACATCAGAAACAGTCCCATACTTTTATGGATATCAAATAACTGTAGGACCGGAGGGAAAACCTCACATTAGGGAATTTGGTAATGTAAGACCTTCTTCGAAGGGACTGATAGAACAAAGTACCGTCCGCCAACCACTTGTAGATACAACATTCAATGAAAAGGAAAATACTATGATAATAACAGCAGAGATGCCAGGCATAACTAAAGAAGATGTAAAGGTATCAATGCAGGAAGGTTTGGTAACAATACATGCAGAAAAGGGCAATAAGAAATACCATACAGAACTTCCCGTAGATAAAGAATTAGACAGCGATTCTACAAAGGCCAGCTACATAAACGGAATACTGGAATTAAAGATACAGTTCAAAAAGGATCTCAAGTCAAAATCCAAAGACATAAAAGTTGAGTAGCTCTGCTAGTCAACTAAATCATTCTTTTCTTTTTTAATATTATCCGGAGTAACTCTAAATGGTTTTTAATGACAGTAAAGAAATATCTAATGTTGTAGAAACTAATTCTAAATTATTAGGATCCAAGTTTTACGGTAATAAGGTTGAATGTTGTTTTGAAGATAAGTCATTGTCACAAGGTTTAGTAAATTCCAAAAGTAAGCAAGTTAGATTAAAACCAATTCCCAGCAGAATCGATTATAATTTTTTTAATTATTGTTCTACCTGCGAATTGAAATATCCAAAACAGATATTGCGCTGTAATGACTGCAATCAGAAGGTTAGAACCAGACCATGGCATCGTTCAAAGATTATAGTTCGCAAGAGAATTCAATGCAGTGATGGATTTAAGACGATATCATGAAAAAACTGATTAAACTAGTTTTTCTGGATATTGGCAGAGAAGTTTCAATAGAGTTGGAAGATTCACATTCTCCAAAGACTGTTAAGGCAATACTTGAAAACCTGCCTATTGAAGTTAATATCATTAGATGGGGTGACGAGCTATATACGGAAAATACTCATGTTGTAGAGAAGGAAGAAAATGGGAAAAGGCAGGTAAATATTTTCGATGTTGCATATTGGCCCGAAGGTAATGCATTATGTCTTTTTTATGGACCAACGCCTATTAGCGAAGGAGGAAAAATTCTAGCCTATTCTCCTGTAAATATAGTTGGAAGAATTATTACTGATAATGATGAAAAAGAGAGACTTTTGGAAAAAATCAAAGATAGTACCAGAGTAATCTTCAAGTAAAACAAATCCTGTTACTAACAATCCAAGTTATGAGAGGTATAGAACGGTAGATGACATTCTTGACATTTATAATAGAGAAAATCAAAGTCAGAAAATAAAGTTATTACATCATGACATCGAGGACATTCAATCTCATTCTCAAGATTATCTAAAAATAGTATACCTTTTGGTTCTACATCTAGCAGATATTGTATTGACTTTGAGTTAGATCCGACCGTCATGGTCAAACTACTCTTACTTATGCAATATATTATAAAAGAGCTACACTTATCATGACAATTAACGTCAAAAAATCATTAAATAACGATATAAAACTGTGTATTTTATGTATTCTAATAGTAATATTTGAATAATTGTGATATTTAAAGAAGTATCATGATCATAATCCACTTTTGAAAATTCTATTAAAGAGGAACGACATGCCTAGACAGAAGATTTCATTAATTTTTCTTATAAAAGTACAACGCTTAAATACTTAATCAGCGTATATATAAACACTTACTCATTATAATGTCAAAGCTAATTACGTGTTCAACTTGTAATATAAAAGAGGATAAGATGGTGACTGATTTAGTATCGGGTGAAGTTGTGTGTAGTAACTGCGGAACAGTCGCGGTCGATGGTATAGAAGAAAGTGGTAAGGAATGGAGAAATTTCAATGAGTCTGAGACGGATAAGAGTAGAACAGGTTTGCCGTTTTCTCTCGCAGTACATGACATGAATTTATCATCTATCATAGGCAAAACAAACAAAGATTCAACTGGACATTTAATTGACTCAGGAATGCAAGCTAGAATGAACAGACTGCGAATGTGGGATTCGCGTACTCTTTTCCGGGATAGCTCTTCACGTAATTTTACTACTGCCTTCATGTTATTGGATAAGCTCAAGGATAAACTAGGCCTCACCGCTTCAGTAGTTGAGAAGACTGCATATACCTACAGAAAGGTGCAGGAGACCGGATTAATAAGAGGCAGAACTATTGGTGCTGTTGTAGTTGCATGCCTTTATATCTCATGCAGAGAACTGGGAGTCTCAAGAACAATTGATGAACTTTCTGAAGCCAGTAACATAAGCAGAAAGGCTATTGCAAAAATTTACAGGGATATTGTGTTTCAAATGCAACGAAAAATACCACAAATAAATTGTTTTCAGTGTATAGAAAAAATCGCAAATAAAATTCAATTAAATGAAAGGACGACAAGACATGCAAGAGATGTTATGAAAAAAGCTCTTGAATTAGAATTTTCAGCCGGAAAAGATCCCATGGGATTTGCCGGTGCAGTACTTTACGTAACACTGCAAATGGAAGGAAAAACAATAAGACAGGTTGACATTGCAGCTGCTGCGGGTGTTACTGAAGTTACTATTAGGAATCGAGCAAAAGAATTAAAAAACCGGCTTCATCTAATTTAGATCGTTTCTTTTTTTAACGGCAAGATCGAGATTGGATTATCACTTCGTGATCGGAATATTTGATCGGGGATACTAATATCTGGTGGGCCTACTTTGATTGGCAAAACCCAAGAGTTGACCCACCAAGGGTAAAGGAGTTTCTCTAATGATCCAAATTAATTATGCAAAACAAGTTAAATAAAAATTCAAGATCTAATTTAAGCAAAAGATAAAAAGTGGACTACCAATCATGGCTTACTATAGTTTAGCTATAAGATACGTGCTATGTATTGCTAAAAATTGATGGATGTCTGATATTAAGTTTAAATTATGACAGCTTTGAGATTTGGTGGACCATCGAGTTTTGCTGAGGTAACCGGCGGGATAGTAGGCTGTCTTGGTCTTTACCGTTTTAATTTTAACAAATCAAAAAAGCAGTTAATTGATGATGATGGTACTGTCTTAATTCGGCATTCTTGTAGGGAGTACTCACTCCTAATGTAAGAATGAAAATCATACTACTAGACAACAACAAATTTTATGATTTAATGCTTGTGCCTTTTTGATAAGCATTTAGTTCCTCCCTTACTCTTTGGTGTAATCTATTCATCGTGATAGGTTTTTCAATAGTTGAGTTTATCACTGCTTCTTTCATATATTGTTGGTACAAATCTTCTTCTTCAAAATTATATGCACTCATCAAGATCGTTCTTACATTAGGATTTGAGGTTTTTACTTTTTTGAGTAATTCTAATCCATTTAACCCTGGCATTCTTAAATCAGAAATCACCAAGATGCAATTCTCTTTGTTCTCTACAAAGTGCTCAAATGCTCTAACGGGATCGTTGAAAGAAAAGACTGAAATTCCTTCAATATTTTCGGACAATGCCTCACGAAAGAGTTTAGCCGTATAAATGTCATCATCTACTATGGTAACAATTTTCTCGCTGTTAGACAAGTCTTATACTCCAATACGATCTAGACACCATACCAATTCCTCCTACGCACTCTAATTAATACGAGTACATGATATAGTTAAGTTTTTTGTAATTTTCAATTTAACTATTCTGATCATTTTTTCTGGTTCTAATGTTTTCTCTCTATATGTTAAACTTAAAATGGTAGCAATGGATAATAAGATCTTATTACCACTTTCAGAAATAGATGACCAATTATATCGTTATGAAATGCGCTATATGTGGTTATGAATGGAAATTTAGTGAAAAGCGGTATAAGCTTTACCCATATAAAATATGTGAAAACTGTGCATTGATAGGTCCAAATGAACCAGCACAATTCAAGATATCAAAATTAAAGCCTGTACCATCATTCCTAAAAGACAGGGAAGCAATAATAGTATCAGAATCGGAGATGCATAGGCTATACGACGAATACTATAATCAATTGGCGAATGTTTCAAAATACTTGAAAGAAAAATATGGCAATAAATCAACCGATATTTGAAATTGTAATCATTCATACTGGATCCATGCTCTCTAACAAGTAAAGGCATATTAAGCAAAAACCTACTTACTACTATTAACTTCTATTAGTATCGCTTGCATTTCTCGTCATAATTTTCTTGATTATTTACGTCCAATAGTGCAATTGCACCACTCAATACTAGAGACGTACTGCAAATGCTTGAAGATCTGACATACCAAGGAGTAAGTACTTGCTGAATGCGTTGAAAACTAATCTTTATTTTTACCAGAAAATCTAATATTATATGGATTACATAATGTATTACTATTGGCAAATAAAGATGTAGATACACTGTTTTCACTCTATGAGATATACGATCGAAACAGAGATTCTATTCTTTGGTTCCTTGAAGATTTCAATGTAAAGAGCTACGAAGAATATAAACAAAAATATCATGGTACATCTCAAGAAAGATGCCGTTTTATTCGGGTATGTGGTTTTTTTGAACTTTCTGGTACTTTAGTAAAAAGGCGACTAATTGATACTAATCTGTACTTTGATGTTTTTAATCCTAGTCCGTTCTGGCAGAAGGCAAAATCAATAATAGTAGGAATGAGAGAAACGAGACCGTTTATTTATGAAAATTTTGAGCTTTTAAACGAAATGAAACTGAAATGGGCTAAGAGAAGAACAAAATAATTAGCATAAAGACAAAAATAAATGATAATTGTAACTTAAAGCAGTTGGTTCTTGATACGATAATACTGATGTTATAGATAACGAACTTGATACCTGATGTTAACTACTCACATGTCAACTTTAGTCCAAAGGGTTCTGTAACAGAATTACATGTTTCTGCTAATAATTCAGAATATCTTTTTGCATCGTATACACTCTTTGAATTTACTAATTCAAGCGGGATACTTCTTTTTCTTGAATTTTTTTGATAATAATCAGTTATTACATATTTCAAAATTTGTCCTGCTTTAAGCGAATTACCAGCATTCTTTAATTGTAGTAATGCATCCAGTTCAACCGTATTCCTATTTTCATACTTATCTACATTTTTCGATATCCTCTTTGTTAGAACTAAATCATTTATGGGAACCTTACTATATTTCAAAAGCTCCAGATGTATTTGAAAAATATCTCTCACTTTTGGCATCAAATCTCTAACTTCTTTGATTGAGTTAGCTTCTGACATTATGTTCAAAATATTTTGCTGAACATTTGAAAAGAATTCAGCAGTGTCATGTCTTCTTGCCTCTATCCCCCTCATTTTTACAGTTCCATCTTCAAAGACGCCAAAGTAGCGATTAGAAACAGGCAGTACAGCATTATTCTTTGAAGGAACAAATACAATCCACTTGTATATACCTTCAAATGAAATTGGAAATCCAGTTTTGTTTTCTATTTCAGTTGTTAAATCATTATAATCATTGTTTATACCATCTTTCTTTTGTATCCAGATGGAATCAACTATTGCATGGAGGATTTTAAATCTATGTGATTCTGCTATCCTTACTGTTTGTAATAAAATCTGTCTATCAAATGCGCATACTGCAATATGTGCGTCTATTCTACCAAATTTAGCATTATTAAAACCTAGATAACCAAAACTTGTAACTAAAATCCATTTTAGAGCTGTTTGTCTTGCATCATAAATCTTTTTTAACTTGGGATCTGTGGTTGAGTTTTTCTTGTTTTTATATATTGCTCTCTTCTTTAGTAATATTTCTAATGATATAGGAACTATCCCTCTTCTTTTTTCACATATGTGATAATTTAGTAATTCTGGAACGCGTAACTTGGAATGAGAACAACAGTTACAAATTACAGTCTCAGCTGATATATTTTCTTTAAACATTATATTAGGATAGAGAGAAACAAAATCAAGTTCAGCAACTTTTTCATGCACGCCCACAATTGGTTCAAATATCAGACCGCCGCGATCAGCAATTAAAAGATCTCCAAGTGACTTTGGATGTTCTGCCAGTGTGGGTTTCCATGGAATAAGTATATCCTTTATCATAGCGTTATAGAATTGTAAACTACTCATACACTTCCCAATAGAGGCTCTGGATGCTGCATGTAATGGTAATCTACAAATCCTTGCAAGTTCATACAATCCTTGAAGACCAGATTCATTTAGAACAAAGGAATTGTCTGTGTCAATGTGTATCCTTCCAAATAACTTTGCAGCTACTGGTTTGAAATATATCTTACCATAAGAGAAATATGATATTCCATCTCTCTTGGGTCTGTATAAAGGTACACCCTCTCTATCAAGGATTAAATCTACTTGATTGATTTCCGATCTGTACCTTAGATAAGGAAATGTAAATGAATCACCATCTTCTGTGAGAATAAAATCAGGATTAATTTTTTTTATTTCTTTAACAAGTTGATATAAAATATCTATTTCAGTACCCTGAATATGAATAATATCTTTAACTCTGTCACAATTTTGTATAGATACCAATGCTATTGAATCTGTAAATCTAGGTATCTTTCCTTCCGTTACTTTTGGATATACTTTTAGACGTACGTTATTAAATAACGGTAACTTATATTCTGTAGACCACACATTATCCTCTTTGCCCACCCAATTAAGTTTTGAATTAGATACATGAACTTTACACTTCATGAGTGGAAAAATATCGTGCTCATAAAAATAGGATTGTTCTGGTAGAATACCTACATTGTATAGCCTAAATTGTCCAAATCTTCCCATTCTCTCAATTTTTTCTGCTAATTTTAATGTATAAGTAGAATCTTTTAACTCCATTTCAAGAACTTGAGATCTCTTTGTATCTGTCACCAATTCAAATTTAGAAAGAAAATTATATTCTTTTACCATGGAAAGTATTTCATTATTCTCTATGATTGATTTTAATAAAGACTTGTCAGAAGCAACATAGATTTTATGATTCCAACTCTTGTCCACCACTCTTATCATTGTAGAATTAGTTTCTTTTATCCAGAAAATCATGTTGCCATTTAAAGTATATGCATCAAATAACCAACCAGATATCATTTTGTTATAATGAGTTTAGATACAACTTTATCAATAATACTGAGGTACAAAATTAGTTTGTTGTAATTCTCTATTCTAGATTTTTTTATACACTGATGTACAGTTAGATGAAGCATGATCTCTTTCTTATCAATTCTGAGCTATATAATAAGAAGAGATTCCATGGGGAGGGGAGGGATGAGTGAAGGATACAAATACTTGTATCCCGTATTATCAAAAGATATAACTACAGAATATCAAATTGGTCGTAAATTTTTTAGGTTTCAATCTTGCCTATTCTCCCATTACGATAATCCTCTAAAGTACTATCAATCTCTTCTTGAGTATTCATAACAAATGGTCCATATTGTACTATTGGTTCATTCAGAGGCATTCCTGCTATAAGTAACACATCCAATGATGATCGGACCTTCTCAGGCACTTTTATAGAAGTATGGTTGCCATCATTTTTAAACACAATCAAGTTTTTCTTCTCCCCAATCACATTGTCTTTTCCAAAAAGGCCTTTACCACTAATAACATAGGCAAATGCAGTATAATTTTCAGGAACGGGCGGAACAACTTCTCCACCTGGTTGCAGGGTAAAGTGCAAATACAAAATAGGAGTCAAAGTGCTGATTACAGCCTTGGTATTAAGGTAATTTCCTGCAATAACCTTGATTGATACTTTACTATCAGGCGTATTGACAATGGGAATTTTTGTGGAAGGAACATCCTGGTAATCTGGCTTTACCCACTTGTCATTTTTACGAAGATTTATCCACAGTTGGAATCCATGCAGTGTTCCTCCACTTTTAGAAAACTCTTTTTCTGGCATCTCAGAATGAACCAAACCAGAACCTGCTGTCATCCACTGAACATCACCGGGACCAAGCTTACCTGAATTTCCCTGAGAATCTTTATGTTCGAATCTTCCTTCAAGTATGTATGTGACAGTCACAAAGCCTCTATGAGGATGATCTGGAAATCCTTTTCCTTCATGTGGTAACAAAACTAAGGGACCCATCTCATCTAAAAGTAAGAAAGGATCTAGATTTCGAATAGATCGTGAAGGGAAGGATCTGTGGACGACAAAGCCATCGCCCTCCGCAGTTTCAATACTATTGGTTACAATTTGAACTGATCTATTCATTTTGCCAGTTGCATTAAATTTACCATCAATATTGTCTTCTTTTTCATTTTTTTTCATATCTTATATTATGGTAACACTATATTTAAATTGGGTGGTAATTTTTACCCAGTTAGTTATTAATATTATAGCAAGTCAACTATGATATTATAGAATACGTTATTAATTATCAATTACTATTACTCTATTTTAATTAAATAAGAAAAGATTTACATGTTATTAGAGGGTAGAGACATACTCAAATTGAGATAGCTATTACGACGGGATTAGTGCGCCTAATCTTATTAAATATCCTAATCAGAGTTGTAATAAACCCGTATTTCTTGTCAATCATAGAATATGCTATTGACGATTCTGCCGAGTCTGCAAACTTTACTTTACCATCAAACCAGTTACCCTTTAGATTTCCACGAATATCGCAAGGGGCAATCCTGACATGTGGATTGTTTCTAATCCGCTTAACCTTCCCAGATTTGACTTCCGTCCTAAAATATATCAAACCTTGGTAAATTATAAACCAGATGGGAGTTCTTACTCCAGCGCCAGTTTTCCTAAATGTCTCAATGCTAATGTACTTGAATTTCGATAATTCGGATAGATTATCTGCAGACATCTAATAACTTTCAATAAAGAACTTATTAGTAATCTTTTTGTAAAGTTCTATCGGAGTACTAGATTAATTAGTGTCCCAATCGATTGTCAGATAAGTTCACAATATCCCAATTGCTTGTAATAGGATGCATATTTGTAGCCCCAAATAAAGCATCAGAATTAGGATAAGTAACATCAATCATGCCTGTACAATTCATCTTTTGGTTTAATATTTCTGAAATTAAAGTAGAGAGCCAAATCATAGATAATCTTTATGACACCACCTAACACAAAGGGTGCTGCAAGTGACAAAGACGATTGAAAGATATACCCAAATAGCGATGGAGATACTGTTTGTGCAATATTTCTTGAAACATTGGTTAGTCCTGAAGCAGCCGTTCTCTCATCTTCACTGACAATGGCAACGATGTATGATTGTCTAGTAGGAACATCCATCTGCGACAGAGTCATTCTAATTAAATAGAGTATAACAGCCAATTGTAAAGAGGGGGCAAAAGCAACTAAGATGAGCAAAATATTAGAGGGGAGATGTGTAAATACCATCGTATTTACAAGACCAATTCTATCTGCAATCTTTGCGGCCGCAATATACGATAAAGCAGTTATGCCATTGGCAGCTGAAAAAATATAGGATAAAACAGCAAGGTCAGCTCCAAATCTTGTAAAGAACCACAGGGATATAACACTTTGAATTACAAAACCTCCAGCAAACGAATCAACTGCAAAGAGCGTAGAAAGCTTGGCAACAATCTGTTTTGATCTTGGAGATAGGGTCTGTTTAACTGTTCTTTTCGCTTCCTGCTTAACTTCAATATCTTTTGAGAGCATAATGTAAATAATAATAACAAATAAGCCAAGCACGGTGTATAAAATAAAGAGAACCTTGAATGATTCAACCTGACTTAATCCATAAAATTGATCCTGTAGTAGGGATGGTAGACCAGACAATAAGATGCCCACCGACATCGCAAACGTTCCTACCATATTATAAAGTGCAAAGGCTGTATTCATCATCTTTTTATCCCTAATTGTTTGTGGCAAAGTCGCCTGTTCTATTGTAATGAAGGCACCAGTCTCAGAGCCAGTAACATTTATAGTTCCTATAAATGCCGCTAATATTAACAAGAAATAGTTGTCAGTAAATGTGAATACTAATCCAGAAACTGACATTAGCGAGGCATAGATAGTAAGAAGCCTCCTTCTTCCAATTCTATCTGCGTAAAAGCTTGCAAATAAAGTAAAAATCACACTGTTTACAAGTGCTGAGCCTAAGAGTAGACCTATCTGAATATTATCAAATCCCAAGAGCCTTAGATATATGGCTATAATAATACTAAGAAATCCATAGCCAAATGTCCTCATAATCCTCGCTGTAAGTAACAGCTTTCCATCTCTTGTAAGCCAGTTGAGAGATAAATTCATAAGATTGTATCTTTGCTCAGGTTGACTTTATATCAACTACCAGGATCACACACGAGAAACAAACTTTCAACCAATTATCATCTCCTAAATGAAACTAGTTTGCCGATTTTAGTATAGTCCTCTGCTCTAACTTCTAGGGAAGAGCTCCGAATCTCCTCTTTGCTGGACCTTTAACTCAAGCTTTCTATGGCTTTTTTTAGATCCTCGAGTAACATTACAGGATGAAATTCAACCTTTGCTCCCATATCCTGAAATAATGGTTCGGCTATCGCGGGTATCATGTCAGCCCTTTCAATGTTGACAATAAATGCGAAAGTTCTATCTCCTCCTGCTTCAAAAAAATAAGCAGCCTCAGCGTTAGCCTTTTTGATAAAATCTTCAATACTTTGCAAAAATTTTGTACTCTTCACTGCTTTATTTCCGGCTTCAGTTGGAAGTTGTGCTCTTACTAAAAATCTCATATCTGACATCATAAGTTATAATATAAAAATTTTTGATTAACGTTGATACTTGTTTCAAGGACAAAGTGATATTCAATTTCGAATAAGGCACAAATTAATCAAATTCACGGGGCTATATCGCAAGTTCAATATATGCAATTTTCTACCTTAATTGTATTATGCTGGATGAACTTGTCAAAGACAGGGTAGATGATAAAAACCCGCGTCAAGAAGGACTTACCCTTACAGTTGATAAACTTGAATCTTTTGATAAAGAAAACTTTGAGATACTGGCTCCATTCATAGACCAAATTAAGATATATAACACATATCCACTGTTAATTTCTGATAATCTTCTTCGGAAAAGAATATCGTTCTACCATGGTTATGGTATAAAGGTATCTACCGGCAGTACACTTACCGAATATGCAATATCAGAAAATTCTCTTGATAAGTTCATAACAGAATGTAGAACAATAGGTTTTGACATAATAGAAATTGGCGAGAACAGCATTGATTTGGATGTAGATAAAAAAAAGAGAATATCTGATTCTGTACATTCTAAAGATTTGAAATTTAATTGGAAGATAGGAAAAAAAGATCCGCGTCATCAGATTGGAATTGATCTCACACTTTTGAAGATTGACGAGGCAATTAAAGTCGGTGCAAAAAAAGTAATATTAGAAGCCAATGAGGGTATCAATGTTGGAATATATGATCAAAACGGTTCCATCATTTGGAACTATGTCGCAGCTCTGACTGCAAAATATCCGCCCAGTACTTTTATTTTTGAGGCTCCATTAGCATTGCAACAGTCTTCATTAATAGCAGAATTTGGTCAAAGGGTGAACCTTGCTGAAATTACAATTGATAATGTTGCATCTGTAGAATCTCAACGGCGTGGTTTTCTTTCTAAAGCATCTTTTGGGATGACTTTCTCACAAAAAGAAATAGGTGGAGGCCCTGCCTCAAAGTTTATCTATTATTTAATAAAAACTAAGCATCCAATAGAACAAGGCGATCTAATTGGAATTACCCATTTGCCAAGAAGGACTGTTCAAAGTGCGCTAGAAGATTTAAAGAATCAAGGCTTCATTATAGAACGAAACAGCTTGGATGATAGTAGAAGAAAGGTGTATTATCCCGTTAAATCAGAGTGGTTGTGAATATACTATATATCTAAACTATTTTAATTAAAGATATAATATTTTTCTAGTTATTATTCTATAATACTCTGCTGGAACCGCCATTGAATTAATAAAGATTAGTAGAGAACAAGATACTTTGCTGCTAATCGTTACCAAGGTGAATTATTCTTTATCCTATCGTGATCAGATAATGCAGTTTTATGCATGTTTTGTCAAAATTTTGCGTATTTGCAAGTATTCAAATATGGTTTTATTTATGCTTTAATTTAGTTAGAATACATGAGCAAAAAATTTAAAGTTTTGGCAGTCTTGACTACGTTACTTGTAGCAGGATTTATTGTTACTCCTCAGGTAAATGCACAGTTAACACAAAAAAAGGTACTTAGAATAGGATACTTTCCCAACATAACACACGCACAGGCAGTAATTGGAGTAGGAAACGGAGATTACCAAAAAGTACTTGGAGATAACATAGAGCTAAAGCCTTTCACGTTCAATGCAGGTCCATCAGCTACAGAAGCCCTTTTGGCAAATCAAATCGACGCGACGTACATAGGTCCAAATCCAACCGTTAATGGCTATGTTGTCTCTCAAGGAACGGCCGATAGAGTAATATCTGGTGCAGCAAGTGGAGGTGCAGTTTTTATAGTAAGAAATGATTCTGGTATTCAATCGCCCAAAGACTTTGCTGGTAAAAAATTTGCTTCACCACAACTAGGAAATACTCAAGACGTTGCACTGAGAAAATATTTACTAGATAACGGATACAAGACAAAGGACAAAGGCGGAAATGTTGAGGTTCTCCCAGTTAAAAATCCAGATATCTTGACATTATTCTTAAAGAAGGAGATCGATGGAGCATGGGTGCCTGAACCCTGGGGTGAAAAACTAATCAAGGAAGGTAATGGCAGATTATTTTTGGATGAACGAACATTATGGCCAGAAGGAAAATTTGTTACTGCTAATATAATTGTCAACCCCGAATACCTTCGCAACAATCCAGATGTAATAAAGAAGTTATTGGAAGCACACGTAAATGAGACACAATGGATAAACAACCATAAAGAGGAGGCACTGAAGACTTTCAATATTGAACTCAAGAAATTGACAGGTCAAACTATTCAAGATGATCAACTCAAGCAAGCCTTCTCTAGACTTGAGCTAACTTATGATCCCTTACGAGAAACACTAATCAAGTCTGCGAATGATGCATTTGATGTAGGCTTCCTAGGCAAAACAAGACCTGATTTGAAAGGTATTTTTGATCTAAAGATTCTTAATGAAGTATTGAAAGAAAAAGGGCTTCAGAGTATTGCAGGAACTTTAAACCAAACTTCATTAGCCCATTAAGTCCTCTTTATAGGTCAATGTCTATTTTGACCACTGAACTGGGGTTAATGGAATGCTTCCTAGGAAAGAATATTTTCATTTCAGAGATACAGCACACGAGTTTGGGCCGGCTTCCAGATCAGGCATTTGCATGTCATCAAATGGCAGGATTTTCTTGTTGATATCTATTATTGTTTTATAGTTCATTGGTCTAGGTGGCAAAGTGTCTGTAACAAAATTAACAAATTCATCCTCATCCATAGAGAGAAGTTTTGTTTTCTTTCTTATTGAACCAATTGTGTCAGCTATAGGTATACCATGTTTTAATGTAATTGAACTTCCATTGAAATGCGCAGGAAGAATCAAAGTATTTTCTGGTAATTGAATTACTTTTTGATGGTAGGTTTCATATAATAATACAGCATATTTTTTTGCTTCCTCTCGTAAATCAGGTCTTCCTACACCATCAACGAAAAGAGTATCTCCAGTGAATAAATAGGAATATGCAGGATGGACTCCGGAAATATCCCCTGGAGTATCTTTAGAATACGCTATCAAAAAAGACATACTACCATTAGTATGTCCTGGAGTATGAATCGTTTTTAGCGAAATTTTTTTCGATATTTCTATTTGTTCTCCACCTTTTATGTAGTTGATGTTAATTTCTGTATTTTCGCTATGATATTCTTCCAGGGAGCTAAAGTATGCCCCTACCTGAGAGTTTGTCTCTCTAGATACAGTTCTGGCTAATTTTGCTACTCCAGAGACATGGTCAGCATGTTGATGCGTGTCTATTACCTTTATTATTTTCAACCCATTTTCCTTGGCGACATTTAAAAAAGCCTCATAAATCTCTCGACTTGGATCTATAACTACGGCTGCAGCATCTTCTTTTGAAGATACAATATATCCCATACAACCTTTAGATATCCTTCTTACCTGCCATATTCTAAAAGGAGCTTCCTTAGGAACTTCAACCTCCGCAACATCGAATACTTTATTCCAACCTGCCATTCCACCCCTGACACTTTTTACATTATATCCTAATTGGTTAAGCAGCCTTGCTGCCATCATCGACCTATTTCCATGCGAACAAACAGTAACAATTTCTTTATCTTTTGGAATCTCCTTTAACAAATTAGAGTCATTCTGAAATAATCGATCAACGGGTATCAATTTAGGATCTTGATGACTATCGTAGGATAATTTCCAAGACTCATATTCTTGAGGCGTTCTAACATCCAGAATAAAAATATCCTCATGGTTATCAATTTTCTTTTTTAATTCAGTAGGTTCTATTTCCTGACGATTCTCTGTCTTCTGGTCATCCATAACTCATTATAGAAAGGTAAACACTAGTTAAATAGGTATTTATTGTGTTAGTCTTATTGTCGCAAGTATTTGTCCTCGGCGATTTAACTTGATGTTATTCACAGTCTAAAATCAGACGCTACCAAAAGAGAATACAGAAAATGAGATTGCTAGCGTCCTCATACTCCATTTTCTCATTATAGACAAACTAACTTTATCAAAATAACTAGCAAGTCCTAACTTCATTTGAGAAAGTATTTGAGTTTCTAAAGAAGCAGAAATTTACAAATTGTATGGATTGTATATTAGATGCTATTGAACTTTTTTGTACAATAAATTAGATTGTCATAAATTCAAGTAAGCTAGTTAAATTCCAATTTGAAGAAACATTTGGTTACCATTCGTTAAATTATCAGGATTATCTTATTTTCTGTCAACTAAAAAACAGGTACGTCAACCTTCAACCAATCATGCACAATTTGGGAGATAGACATCAGCGCAGGTATTAACTCACACCTACTCAGATAAGTGGTCTGACGCAGTAAACTTAACGAGATATAAATCAAAATCAAACTTATTTTAGTTCTCTATAGTATTATCTGAACCTTTTTACTAATGTGAATGTAATAAGACAGAATGAAACATTTTCAGTTAATTGTTTTAATAGGAATTGTACTATTTTGCCTAAGTTCCATAAGTATCATTAAAGACTACACGATTGAAGCGTCAGGGCAATATCCCATTATTGATGGTATTAAATGCGACGGAATCGAACAACTTGACTTTCATTATCATGCACATCTCAATATTTTTGTCAACGGTTCCCCATACTTAATTCCTGGAGGTATCGGAATTAAACTTCCTGACTGCATATATTGGCTGCATACCCACGATGCTTCAGGACTGATACATATAGAATCTCCACAAAACAATACCTTCAAGCTAGGGCAATTCTTTGATATTTGCGGCCAAAAATTCAACAATAGTCAGATATTTGTTTTAAAGGCTGATAACTCAACTGATAGAACGCTCACTGTATACTTGAATGGGACGACTTTTAATCGAACTTCATATAGAGATATCCCAATACTTAATCGTCAAGACATTGTAATTATCTACGGTGTTCGTCCGCCAGAAATCCCACAATATAGATTTCTTTACTGAGTAACGAAATTATAAGTTTGCTAATTCTTAATTTTGATGATTTTTATGTACAAGAATTTATTGAATCCGAAGAACCCAGAAAACTCTCTAGAGTCCTATGCACTGTTAGCAAGTAGCCTAATAGACAAACTTGACTAATTACCGAAAAATCTTTTTTTACTTAACTTGTAGTATATCATAAGTATGAAGCATCTCCTTAAGAGGAGTTTTATCAATTCCTAAAACCATGCAATTTTATGGACAAAGCCATTTTTCCCCAAGCCCCATATCAATATTATATTAGGCAATTAATTATAGAACAACTGCGCTGCCACAGTCACGACATTCGGAAAGCAAAACCATACTTTATTTTATAGTGAGTTAGGTTATTAACAACTTCATCAAAGGTGTGAGTCCGTTTTAAGTGATTAGAATACTATCGATAAGTGGTTTCTTTATTACATATATCACAATAACACGGTTCTTCCAAACAATCAGAACAGAACGATCTGCCCCTTGGCGCAAGGATAAACCCATACACGATATCCTTTTCTTGTCGGCACTTACTACATTTACCTTTTACGCGTACCCTGCCCTTCGTAGTTGAGTTTGAATCCAATTATTTAAAATCTTTATGAGTACTCAGACATGAGACATCGACGATGTTAGGCTATCGGTGTTACTATTCAAATATATACTTGTGCATAAGGATCTACTGTATGCTTTGGGAGAAGCTCTGAAAGTTCGAACTAAATTGTGATCTCATAGTTTTACCGATCTAAACTTGTGACTTTCCTTCTAAATGATTCAGATGGAGAATTAAGAACAACTAATTGCTCAAATTCCGCAATGACAATTCCAGAACGATATTCCATATATAGAGTCATCAGTAATCATTATTAGAGATTATTTCGATTGAACGCAACGAGTGATCTTAAGAACGATCACATAACAATAAGAAGATTAGGAACCATAGTT
>DATBHO010000050.1:0-4008 GCA_036557405.1 Nitrososphaeraceae archaeon | reverse complement strand
GTATTGAGATTAGACGATCCGACTCCTTTCCATGATGAAATTAGGATGGTAACCTCAAATTTTGCTGTGGGGATATGGATGAGTGAATGGTCCTCGAAGGATATCTTGCAGCCTTTTATAGATGATTTACGTAGATATTTTCCAATTGAAATTTCAGATAGCGATATCTTTAAAAATAAAATCTCATTTCTAGAACGTCTTCATCTTCGTGGAGTCAAATTACCAAAAGAATTTGGTGCAAGCTTCTTACATGTTGAGGAGAACGAAAAACATGAAACTAGAATTGGCTTATTGTATGCTCTAAAAAGGATTGCCTAGGTGAAACTCACTCATATGAAATATTATTAGTTATCGTTTGGAGCCACACTGATTTTAAAAATGTTTTATCCAATCCTCCAAATAAATATGCCAATTAGACGATTCAATATTTTCTCTAGATTCAGTAGCGAAGATTAAAGGACCATCTCTTCCCATGTAATAAATTTCTATTTCCATCTGTTATTTGTATCATTGTAAAGAATTGTAAAGAAAAAATAAATGGGTGGCTGCGCACAGTTCGGATTGCGCTTTGATGAATGAATAGGTTCTCAATGAAGGATGAAATATGTTATGAGGATACAAAAGTGCATTAATTATTATCATATCGGAATTGGCTAATCGGGAAGACGGCGGATGTTGTGTCTACATTTAGGACTGCGTTGGTTATGGTTTGGTCGATAACTGACAGACACAAATTTGGACACAAATTTGGACACAAATTTAGGATAAATGGGTCGATCCAGGTCAATTCGAAAAATGAGTTTACTGATTCACGACTTGATGAAGTTTGTTGGTGGGCTGGGATTTAGAAAGATTTCATTATCTATGTTGTTTGGGTGAATTATCTTGACAGGTTGATGTTTGTCGCTAGAATTTCTATCCACTTGATTTATTAAGCTCAATCATCTTTCAAAGTTGGACATGAACTCAAGGGTTAGAAGCATATCGATTTACTTTCTGATTATGGCGTTGTCATTAGGTTTACTCACATCATATATAAGCACAAATAGCAAGATGTCAAACGCACAGACTGATAATTATCGATTATTAAGTGATCAAGAAAAAGATGCCTATATCATCTATGTCAAACAAAAAATAAAACAAGAACAAGGAGCGTCGTCTGATTGTCAACCAGGATTAGGACTAGGACAACTGAAAGGCACTCAGCCTCCAATAGACAATTTCTTGTGTAACCCTGGTTTGGAGAACATGAAAAACAAACTACAAGATGTGCAGGCTAACGGTGGGGTAGACGACAAGAAACTGAGTAAATTAAATGCTAAATTTGATAAAATAAGGGAAAGGTTGGCAAAAATAATATCAGAAGAGGAAGGGCAACCACCGATCTCCAAGGAGGAAAAGAAGAAGGTTGACGATCAAGATAAAAAGGATGTTCAAGAACACAAGTCCCAAACAGGAGATAATTGTAGAGATGGAAATGTTCTAGACGGAGCATCAAATCAAGAAGATCTTAAGGTCTTGACAGACTGTCAAGAAGCAACTGGAGAAGTCATGCACACTAAAAAGATGGATGATGGAGATTACAAATTTTTCCTCAAGGTCGACGATAAATACAATTATCTAGTAAATGACAAAAATGATGAAAAAACTGATGGGTTTCTCGTTGTAGAAGTTGTTCCTAAAGATCAAGATATAAGTACCGTGGACCTGCCCAAAGAGGGCGACAAAGTAAATATCTGGGGAGCATGGGTCACAGATGAACCAAAGGGATGGCATGAAATACACCCTACGTGGGTGGTATCAAAAGATTAGCCTACTTTAATGGTCTAAATCATGCCACTAACATTGATACAAGTTAAAGTCTGCTGCAAGGTAAAGATGACTGATGGTAGATAGCTCCAGGCTAATTTATAGAGAGAACATAAACTAGGTTTTAACCTATTCAGGAGTTTAAGCTGAAAACTATATTATTGTGTATTTCGAACTGATAATACGTGTTTATCAGGTACCTAATGGTATTAGTTACACTTGCCCTGCTCCTGATTTTGGACTTGCTGATCCCCTATCATAATGTATTTGGACAGGTAAACCAAACTGATAAAACCACAATACTCGCACCAAATAATAACATGGCTTCCGGTACTTCCTCCAATAGTACGGGAATAATGACGAACACTTCGGGGATAATAGATGACGCAATTGACGCACTAAAGAACTCCATTGGATCGTTTTTTAGAAAATAGCTGAATGGTCAATTCACTGAAATTATAGAGCACTGAGAATATGTCTGGCTACTATTGCTAATAGTGTTTTCAAATAAAGTTTGCATCAAACCAACAACGTTGGGGGATGAGATTGAAACGACCATTTTAAAACGAGCAGATACAAATAATGAAAATAGTTCAGCTGCCTGCTTAGAATACTGATTACTTTACTTGTCTCCCAATACTCTAGGTGGTTCTGATAATGATCGTAGTCGAAACCATTGATAAATTTGGTGCAAGTATAACATGACCATCATCGTTTCTTAGTCTAGTGTACAATAATCCAATGTCAAATATTATACCAGTATTGCCAAATACTGTAGCCTTGTCTCCAATCCTAAAGGGTCGTGTAATGGCAAGATACAAGCCAGAAATTAAATTTCCTATGACATTTTGACTAGCAAACCCAATTACAATACCTGTAATTGTTCCAATCGATGCCGCAATAATCGGATCCTCACTCAAATAAGAAATTATTATCGATATGACAATAATTGCACCAACTATTCTAATTAAAATTCGAATTATCTCGGCATTTTTTTTCAAGGCATCGTATGACAGCTGGTAAAAGACGTTTGCAACAGAGTTTATTACAAAATATCCAATAGTCGCGGCCACACCGACCTTTAAAAAGGTGCTATAGCGGGGGTCAATCAGCTGTCCTACAAAACTGCTTGCGATGGCTACAGCACTTATTACGATAATCGTGGTTGTCAATGATCTTATAAGAGATATTCCTTTTTTCTCAGGACTACTTTTATTCAACTTTGTATTGTTGTCCTGTTTATGCTCCCCATTATCCATGAAGAGTGATATGGTACCGTTCATATTTCAAATTTTCATGAAAAAACCAGACAAGTATTAGATCTATATCGCATTATTGAACCATGTCATGCACGATGTGCCACATTAGAATTTGATGATTCGGTATTATTGTCGAGACTCTTAATATCCACTTTCTGAATTTTAATTGAATCATCATATCTAAAGATTTAAAGAGATGGAATCAGGATATAATCAAGATCTTGATGGTAAAGTGCGGAGAATGCGGAACAGGACTTCCACAAGACGCTAGATTTTGTCCAAGTTGTGGAACTCAAGTAGGACTAAAAAAGGATGTTTATGATGTATCGGCCGGTAGTTTGGTGGGAAAAGTCAAAGAGATCTTGCGAGATGCAAAAGTAAAGCGGATAGTTGTAAAGGATGAAAAGGGAAAGCTTCTTTTATCAATCCCTGTCACATGGGGTGCAGCGGGAGCTGTTGCAATGATTACACTGGCACCATGGTTGGCTGCCTTAGGAGTTATTACAGCTGTAGTCACTAGATGCAAATTAGAAGTAGAAAAATCAACTGATAAATAGGCGTTCTTTAATCACAATTTAAAATGTGAATTTGCACTTCAAAACCTGAATTGGCATATTTCCTCATAGATTTATGCAGACGCTAGCAAGCGTGACCAGAGTACAGGCTTTTCAAAAAATAATTGAAAAGTGATAAATACAAGTCGTAATCAAAACTTTTGTGTAATTTGGCCGTAGTAACGAACTGTCATAAATTAATCATTACAACACTGCTACTATTACTCGTTTTGATTGGATCAAACCTAGTCCCTATAACGCCAAGTGCAGCGGGGCAAAGTAATACTGCACATTGTATTCAGTATGAGGCCAAGCAAAAATTAATTCATATCAACTGCAAATCTGTTCACCTTACTGACATCTACGAGAATCTGAAAAATGATACT
>DATBHO010000049.1:0-1986 GCA_036557405.1 Nitrososphaeraceae archaeon | reverse complement strand
GAATTGATAGTTCTTTGACGAGTTCTTTTAGATCATTAATGTTGTTATTTACTTACCTACCATTGTCTATAGATTTTTGAATTCTGTAATTTGATGACTAGACACTGGCGGCAGGCATTTTGAATCTAGAATATTATCTTGGTTCGTTGAGATTTGTACCTCATCATAATATCAATGATTCATTGAAGGGCTTGTGATCCAATCAACAATTTCTTATTTTTGAAAAATGGATTCTCATCTTTCAGATCATTCGTTACTCTAATAATTTCATGGTAGAGACTAGGGATCATGCTCAATAAATTTGCGCTTAGTCGGAATCTCGGGATTTATAGGTATAGCGACTGCTAATCTTTGTTGCTTTCTAAAGACAAAAAGATACTTCAAATTTGAAATCCCATGGTTAAAGGACTTAAGCTTTGATTTTCCAATTCTTCGGTAGTATCTGCCATCTATTTCAAGTGATCTGAAATTCTTGAAGGCAATTATCTTAAGCTCCTCGGAAAACTCATAACCGTCAGCTCGCAGATTAATTCTCTCTGTAAAGCTCTTCCTCATTATTTGCATCCCAGATTGTGAATCTCGTATATTACATGAATACAGCAAGAGCACGCCAATCGAGAGGACTTTATTGCCAATTTTATGTAGAAGGCTCATTGCGTCTTTATCCATCTTGGCAAATCGATTCACGTTAATGAAGTCAATTTCTTTTTTTTCGAGCTGCAACAAACACTCAGGAATAATCTCAGCAGGATATGTGTTATCTGCATCAAGCGTTACTATTATGTTACCTTTGGCAGCTTTGAGTCCTATTTTATAGGCCGATCCATAACCCTTTCCATTTTGAAGAATCACTCTTGCACCCATTTCTCTGGCTATTTCTCGAGTGTGATCTGTAGAATTACCATCAACTACAAGGATTTCCATGTCATAGCCAAGATCACGAATGCTTGACTGTGGGATAGACGCAATTGTATTTTTAATACCGGCCTCTTCATTCAGTGCTGGTATAAGTATTGAAACTTTGTTTTCTAAGAATTTCAACTAATAATTAATCAGTATATGGTCGCAGGTGGAAGTATAAAAGATTTCATTAGTTCGTAAGCCAAGTTTTCAAACAAATTCCAAAACAGTTCTAATAGCAAAATCGAAAATTAGTTGTCTTCTAACAATAGCTGCGATAATTCCATCTAGTAGACCTGGATCGAGATTTGCATCGATAGTTAATATTTCACAGTTTGTTTTATTGTCCTTCATTGTAGTCATTTAAGACTTTATAGAGTGTCGATGAGCCGACCTGCTTAATAATTTTTAAAAATGGCATGTGGTTAAATATTCGGATGTACTGGTTTGGGCTGAATATTTTGGAAACATATCGATCATCGCCGCCTATCTCTGGGGGTATCCTATGACCCAGTTCAGAATCCAAAAGTATGTACTTTACTGCATAATTTTTGAGAAATGACCTTAATAGTGTTGGTCTATCCCAAGCTATTGCGTTATCCTTAGCACGTTCAACCTCCAGTGGTGAAGTAGGATAAGGAGTGGCTGTAACGTTCTTCAACGAAAATGACTGAATAGATTTGCTTGAATAAGTATAATCAGTCATTATAAGATCAGTTTCGTTGACATTACTGCTGATCCACGCAAGCAGTTCATAATCATTTCTAAAGCTAGGAGTCGCGAATATCCATCCATATAATTTAGCTTGTACAAAAGATATCTGTGATAAAACTGAAGGCATAAAGAACACAAATATCACTACAAAAGATATCAATAATCGTGAAGTACGTAAGTTCAGAACTTTGGCCCATGATTTATTAGTGGCTAACCAAACTACAAGATCACTCGTATATGATAGCAGCATAATCCAATCGAAAACGATCAAAAATGCAAATAGCCTACCAGGGAAAAAGAACCAGATATAATCGTTGACTGATTTTCCTAAAATAGTAGAAATAAGGACAACACTTGATAGCATTAAATAAA
>DATBHO010000048.1:0-50787 GCA_036557405.1 Nitrososphaeraceae archaeon | reverse complement strand
TTGAACAATTTAACAGATTCACAGAAAAAAAATCAGTAATCATACATCAAAAGGATCCAGGTCTTGTCAAGGCTTTAGAAGATGTAGGGTATACAGATCTTTTTGATTCTGAAAGGAAAATACGTAACGGTAAAGGAGAAGGGATGTTCATTGGTATGCTCGTTTCAAAAATGATGGGAAAAAAATATGTCGGGTTCGTTGATTCTGATAACTATGTACCCGGTGCGGTGAACGAATACGCAAAAATATTTTCATCAGGAATTGCCTTATCTACCACACCATACGCTATGGTTCGTGTATCTTGGATTTACAAGCCAAAGATTTCTGAATCTGGGGTGAGGTTTTCCAAACTAGGTCGGGTCTCTGAAATGACAAATCAGTTCTTGAATCTCATGATATCATACTATACTGGATTTGAAACTGAAGTTATTAGAACAGGAAATTCTGGAGAACACTGCATGTCAATTCAGTTGGCAGAATTATTGACGTACTCGTCTGGTTTTTCCATAGAGCCTTATGAAATAGTTAATTTGTTGGAACAGTTCGGCGGGATCACTCCACCTGAACACAAGGACACTATGGAGAAGGGAGTCGAGGTAATGCAAATCGAAACGCGGAATCCGCATTTTCATGAGGAAAAGGGAGATTTGCATGTAAAGGAGATGTTCTTACAGGGCTGGGGAAGCATTTTTCATAGCAAGCTATGTCATCCGGAATTGCGTGAAAAATTAAAGGCAGAGTTAATTTCAAGGGGAATTTTAGAAAAAGTCAAGGAGCCTCCAGAATTACCTAAAATGCGACCGTTCAAGGATCTTGATATTGCGAAATTTGAAAAAATCTTAAAGGAACAAACCAATACGCTAACAATTTTCGAATAATATTAGGGCGTCACCATTTCTCTACGCAAATCAGAATATACCTTTTTAGTGGCAAGTCTACTGATTGTCTATAAGATCGCAAGTCTCACTTTTCATTATCTTACGTATAATCAACAACGGGGTTACTATCAAAATTGGGATGGTTATTGCAATGAATAGGCTTTGAAAGGGAGCGAGTATGGAGACCGCTGCACTAGTGCCAAAGCCGACAATGATTGAAAATAAGCTCCCGGCACAAGTTGGACAACCAATGAATAAACCGCTGAATATGCCAAAAGTTGAAGCGATTGAAAATTTTCTATGGGATTGATCTTTAAACTTTCTGAGAAAGCTCGCATTTAATGCAAAATTAACCCCAACTAATGTAGATACGATTATTGCAAGTATGAGATTCAAAGGAATTATCAAAATGGAAAATAATTCCGTAAGTTCTAAGGTAATCATTGGAACATATCCAGGATAGTTGCAACATAGAGTGATAGATATGGAAGGGGCGGTATTTCCTACAACATCATCATGATATATTAGAATTTGAGATAAGAAACCAAAGAAAACTCCATAGAAAATGGAAGAAACAATAAATATCAACCAATAAGTCTTGTTGGTTAAAATTCTAGAAATATATCCAAGATAACTCCTCTCATGATTTGGCCTTAATGATTCAGATTGAAGAATAAGGTAAGATCCATAGCCAATGGCAGCTAACGAGACCACTATCAGGAAGATAACGGCAATGGCCAAGTTGTACAATTTAGCAACTTCTGGCAATGATTGATTTGAACTGAACAATGAATATAAAGAAATAGCAAAAATTATGGAAAAAACGCTTATTGAAATGATGCGTATCCCTCTATTTCGAAGCGATTCATAATTCTCGACCATGACCAACAACCAAAAGTGATTTAATTTACAAAAGGCAATTGAATCTATATTAATTTAATTGAAATAACCATATGTTCTTTTGGATAAAGTCTAAATTTATCAGAGTGTAAAAAAAAATATGAGCGAACCTTTCACAAACGAAGGATTTGTTACAGCATCCATAAGCTTTGTTGGTTTTGTTGATAAACTTGGTCTTGAGGGACTTCTTACTCTAAAATCCGATGATGGAAGAGAATTTCCAATTCGTGCATTTTCGGGAGAAGTAGCAAGGCACATCCTAAGATTTAAGGAAGGTGACAAAAGTACAATACCCACTATCTATAACCTTATTGAAGAAATATCATCCCTACAAGATTTATTATTGGTCGAAGTTAGGATTTACAGAAATGGTCCTGTATTAAGGTCTAACCTTTATTTCAAAACACGCAAGGAGATCATAACCTTAAGAAATTATCGCGCTTCCGATTGTATTGCATTAGCTGCATTTTTTGATGTTCCTATCAAAGTGAGGAAAAATCTGTTTGAGGAAACAATCGAACAGTAGTTTATGTCATTTAGGTAACTAATGCGAAAAGACTTTTGGAGGCCAAACCTTTTTTCACCTCCATTGCAATCCTCCGTCCAACACCAAATGTATGACCGTAAGAATATTTTGTGTACGGAGATGTTGTTGCCATTATAGGATTTCCAGGAACTCTTAGAGAGACATCGTAAACAGATATGTCCAGATCTGGTGTGACAATACTCTGTAGAGAAAATGGTCCGATTATTCCAGGTGGATACTCCGTCCTCACAGATTCTGCAAATTTATCACCCAATTCAAATACCTTTTCTAGCATAGACTCCCTGATGCTAGCCGGGGTATGACCTATTTCTATATGTTTTACATCTATATCAAATTCTAGTTGTTGTTTTGCTGGTAACGCATTTAGATCATTGAGATTAGTTTGAAGTCTCCGTTCAATACCTAAGAATTCCGTTTCTGGAGTCAAAGGGGAGGTAAAAAAATTAAAATTAAAATAGGTACCTACAACAAATTCTTCGATTACAGATAGTTCTAGATCCTCTTTAGTAATAACTTTTCTTCTTATCTTATCTTGAGATTTTTTCAGATAATCTTGTGCCGAACTAACCACAAAAAATGCTCTTTCTAGCTTTCTAGCAGATTCTTGGATCTTAACTATGGCCAATCCTTCAATTTCAGAGTAATTTTTGTAAATCTTTGGATGAACTATCTGTGCTTTTTCTAATAAAGAATACTGATTTTTTTGATAATTCCTTTCTTCTGCACGAAATAAGCGTCTATTTCCTAATATTGGTAACCTAAGTTCGTTTTCAATAGAATCGTACCCGACGTATGCTGTGAATGCTCGGTGAGGTACTATTATGCTATTAGTCTCTTGGAGTTTGTCCTGATTTTCTTTAAAAACTAAATCTGAGAATTTATCTACCACGATTATCTCATCTGCCAACCTTTTGAATCTCAAGTACGGTAATTCTCTACCCTTTTGACAAATGCAAACTGTTTTCAATCCTTCGTCCTTTGCACCATCCATAATTTCCAACGCTGAATGGCTTCCTATAACTGCCAAATGTATTTTTTTTACGTCATAATTGTTTACGATCTCAGAAACTATATCAGCTCCTATCATGTTTATTCATGCAGAAGATTCCTGTTATAAATATAATTTTCCTAGGAAAATAAATGAATCTTACAATTAATGATTAACCAATACTCTATAATTATTATTAACTACCCTTTTCTTTATTAATAGCCCCTTCAATGGCTTTCCTAAGCTCTACATCGTTTTTATTAGTGTAGTCTATTCCCAATGATTCTGCTATTTCCTCAAGCTTTTCACGACCAATTTTATCTTCTCGTTTAATTTGCTCTAGTTCTTTTTTAGCTTCAATTCTTGCCTTTTCATACTCGGCTGTTGCTTTTCCAAAAGATCTGGCTAATTCAGGAATTTTCTTGACACCAAAAAATATCACCACAATAATAACTATGATGAAGATCCATTCGTATCCAAATGGCATCTGCGAGATGGCATTATGCATACCATACATATTAGAACATAGAGATGGTTGAGATTTAAAGTTAATGGATATACAAATTTTTTTATCGTACTATTACACACATTTCATTTCGTCTACTCGCTTTTATCCCGACAGCGAAGAGGGCAATTATAGGTAGTGCAACAAACCATATTGTAATCCCACTTCCATCTGGTGTTAATACTTCACCAAAAATCGTTATTATTATGATTGCATATCTAAAATTATTTTACCAGAACTTTGAATCAGTTCAGCTGATTAGAGAGAAAACATACATTATGATTGGAAGCTGAAAGGCAACCAAACCCCAGTATGAATTGAAGTACAAATGTTATGAAATCATTGACTGTCAGAAATGTTTCAGCACCTATTGATTCACCATACTTTTATAGAAAATCAAGGGTAAACGGAATTACAAGATAGCAATCCAGATTATTATACAAATGATTGTAATTCTTTGTTCATCAATAAGTTCAGGTATTGACATACTGAATGAAGACATTACAATATCAGCATATATCCAACCAAAGTGCAAAATTACAATGAATTATCAACTGATATTTAACAAAGCATTCAGATGAATACTTGTTATAAAACTTTTTAGTAGTACTTAAGATCATTTACAATTGTTAGTAGATTAAATAAAATCATTCAACTTTTATGGATATATCCCTATGTAGCATAGAAATGGTTCTTGGCACTCAAGGAAATATTACTTCCCCAAGAGAACATAATGTTCAGAACAAAGACAAAACTAAAGTGTACCCATAAAAAATACAACATCATAATTACAAATCTTAGAATACTACTATATTCTGAAAGAGGACGTATTTTTAAATCTCCTGATGTGATAAGTGAAAGACTTGAAAGCATCTATGGCATAGAATACAATGAAGATGGAATAATATTTAGGAGGTCCAAAATTAGAATTCAAGGCGGCATAAAGCTTGAAATAAGTGGACCAATTTCAGAAGTTAAGCCTGTATTTAATTTTATTCAATCAATCGTCAATAGACCTGAAAATCCACTAATTAAAAGCACGGATGATTGATATAAGTTGATACGATTCCCCCTCTCCCACACCTACTGGTATCTCAATTCTAATTAACAATGTTACTTTCATAGTCTTGTTGTGGTATTCCAATAAGGCTCCCATAATTGAAAGAAAATATTCTAAATCAATACTTCGTTACTTCAAAGTAGGGCGACACATAGGATTAACAATAAATCCTTATCAGGGATGTCATCATAGGTGTGGATACTGTTATGCTACATACAAATGGGCACCAGATTTTTATAATAAGGCATATGGGAAAATTAACGCGCCAGAAATATTAGAATCAGAATTAAACAAATTGAAAAATGCCCAAATATTACCCGTTATGATATCATCTGCTACTGATTCTTATCAGTATGCAGAAGCGAAATTTGGCATTACAAAAAGGTGTATTGAGGTATTGCAACAATACCAAGTCCCATTTTATGTTTTCACCAAATCATCGCTGATTGAACGAGACTTGGATCTGTTTCGAAATTATAAGAATAAATGTTTTATAGTTTGGTCGGTAACAACTATCGATGAAAAAATAAAACGCATAATAGAACCAGGGACACCCCCAATAGCAAGAATTTTTGATAGTATAAAAAAATTTGTAGATTCTGGAATTAAATGTTGTATTAATATGGAACCCATCATTCCTTTTATTACTGATACTGAGGAACATATAGAATCATTCGTTAATAATTGCCAGCAATTACATTTAAGACATATATCTGGATCAATCTTAAGACTTAGATATGACATATGGAATAGAATTAGAGAGATTCTTGAAATATTCGGAATTTTGTGGACTATCAAAGAATACGAGAGAATATATGGCTTTCAAGAACCTTTTCTGCATAAAAATAATTTGAGCGCAAATAAAGGATACACCGATAAAGTAGTAAACAATCTGAAAGATGAGATTTCAAAAAGGAATTTAGTATTTGGTATCGATGAGCTAATAGATCAAATTTCTGAACTTACACTGGATTATACAATTTCATTAAAACAACAGCAGATAAGTGACTTTGTTTAGGATGAAAACATCTGTTAGCTAATTTTGCTCTTTATGTTGAAAAAATATTTAATTTAAAGCTTTGTACTTACCCGACCCTTTTCATCTTTGAACCACATCGTGGACATGAGGCCTCTCTGTGTTTTGTTCCACAGCTCATACAATAATAGTTAACTGAATTTCCAGAAAATGGTGATGATAAGGAACCAAACATGCCCACTCCAGAGCCCATCTTCTTCATCATTCTATAGCGCATATAGAAACTCAATGCAAGAAACACTCCGATAATAACAACCCAGGATAGAGGAAACGGGACAAACATTGATATTGTTATGCTTATACCTATTGAAATTACAATCCATAAGAGCTGCTGCGTAAGGAATTCTTTATTTTCCATGTTTCAATATATTAATTGATTGAACTAGATTATTAAGGTTAACTATTTTGAAATTAATTCCTCAATAATAACTATGAATTTTTGACAACCCTGTGTTATATTATTATTTCAGACACTAAATGTTCTTTTTATGATGCAATTCATTAATAATTACTGGCTTCATTCAGCTAAATTTCTTATGAATTTGACCTACAATAACCCTTTTAATATTTTCAATCAGAGTCGCAATTTGTTAAAAATCAAAAAATAATCGTTTGGAAAGTACTAATGCTAATAACTCATAGCTCAAGATAGATCAAGGGCATATACCGAATTAAGCTTTCTCATCCAACAACAACTTTGAACAAGTTTGTTAATTTTGGATATACACACAATTTTTTCCAAACTAGTATTCCCGTGTATGCTGAAACGACCGATACAGGAACTAAAATAGGTATAATAAATTTCCATGCAAGATGTTCGAATATAATTACACTTTGAAATGTAACTAGATCTATTTCAAAGAAGGCCTTGAACATATTAACTGACCATGGAAAGTAGAAGGTGATGAAGGAAAGTGACAAGACTATTGAAAAAATAATGCGTTTGTATTCCTCATTTGAATATTTTCGAAATAATTTGTTATTATTTTTGGTATAAATAGATATAATATCTAAAGACAAAGGTATCAGTATGTTTAAGAGGTAAAGAGGAAGTAGGCCTGCAAAGTAAATATTTGAAATGATTGTGGCCAAAGATTGCAGAGTTATTAAGGTAGCTGCTACAACTGTCATTCGAAAAGGAAAGGATAGGTTTTGTACAGAGTAAAAAATTACGCCTGTAAACGCTGCAGGAAGCATTAATCCCAACACCAACGCAACGGTTGGGGAAGGATTAAAATCAAAATATTGACCCTTAGAGAAAGGGAGTGTGAACATAAAAACAAAGTTAATCAAAATCATCCAAAGAATTCCATAACAAATCATTTCTGAAATGATCTTAAATCTCTTATGGGTTTGATCCAAATGGGTTCCAATTAGTGCTCCAATTATCGAAAGCGTCATCCCACTTATTAACATCAGATGTGGAGGACTCAAGAGACCGTCAAATCCAAAATTTGCGTGCCACCAATTATCAAACAGGCCAGAGAATACCTCTATCAAACATCCAAAGACGACTAACTTAAGTGGAGTTGGAATTTTACGATAATTGGAAAATGGTCCTATTATGTGGGTTTCGTGTCTTAATGACCGAATTATTCCTGCAACCGTAGAAACTAATGATAAGCCTACTCCAAAATATAATACAGAATGTGGTGGAGTAAAGAAAGATTCAACATTAACGATGCCATGCCATATGATATCCCAATTAGCAGCTCCAACTTGTAGTGCCACTCCTAGGGATACAAGAAAATAAATCCAGAGTAAGTTACAGTGGGATTCCTCATTTATTAAGTTCAAAATATAAATTAAACTTTCATTTCACAAATTTATTCTTATCATGCCTGAATATTTCAATATTTTTACGTTTAGACTACCATAATCTTATACACTTTAATTTTTGTAGTTAAATGGAGGGTGGATTTGCGCTGGATTTTTTTGAAATGGAAAAGGTACTGGATGAATTGGCCCGTTCATTTGGCGCACCAAGTGCAACAACGTGGTTTAAAGTTACAAGCAATAAGACTCCAACTCGTGAAGAATACAGAAGGAAAGTTGTGGAGTTTATGAGCTTGCTCGAATCGTCGCTTTTAATAATATATCAAAACAATCCAAATTCATATGATATTTTGGATTTTATTAGAAAAGGAGTAAGGGATAGGATCGCTATAGTTTTATCGGGTGAAAACAAAGATGTAGAAAAAAGATACAAGTATTATGTAGAGTATAGATAATCAAGTTTGAATATGCTCGTGAATGGATTAATAAATATGATTTCATTATCTAGATTCAAATTAAAGGTTGAAAATAACATTTGAATCAAGTTACACTAATATCATATTAGTAAAATAATAAATTAATCATGGTCAAGAATGAATCAACGCAGAGAAAAATTACAGGAAAAGAATTATCTTTGGAAGACGAACTTAGCATTAAGCTGGAAGTTTTAGTTGAGATGTTAGACTATAAAGGCGTCTTGAGCAAAAAGGAATTCGAAAGAAAGGCAACTATGAAATTGCATGAAATTTCAAAAGCAAGGGCATTTGAGGATCTGGAACAAGAGATTTGACAAGAATAAATTTAGTTACCACACGATAATAAAACTTTTTATTAATCGATTATTATTTGCTCATTCTTGCAAAAATGATAAAATTAATTATGAAACATCTGATAATATCCTAAACTGCCTTCATTCTCTTAAAAGAGTAGATCCCAATTAGTGTTATAATTAGAGTAAATAATAACAATATTTCAAGATCTAGTTCAAAAGTGTACGTTCCCAAATGTAATATGCTATTCCTTAATGCATCCACTGAATACGTAGCTGGGTCTACAAGAGTAATGAATTTTAGCCATGGCGGCAGATTATCAATAGGAAATAATGCTCCGCTTAGGAAAAAAAGTGGAAAGACAACAAAACTAACAATTAATTGAAAACCTTCCAAACTCTCAATATAGCTCCCGAATGTCAGACCCAGCGAAGTCAGGCAGAATGAGAGAATCAATACAATTGATATTATTTGCAATAATGATAACGCATTATAATTAATCCCTAAAACCATTCCAATTATTAGAATTATACCAACCTGAAAAAGCGAAGTCGTCATACCGCCAAGAGTTTTACCAACAAATACAGTAGTTCTACTCGATGGAGCGACCATAACACTTTTCAGAAAATCAAATTTTCTATCCCAGATTATATACGAACCGAAAAAGACAGAAGTGAAAATAACGGACATACAAATGATACCGGGGAAAATAAACTTTTGATAATCTGTTCCTATTTGCAGGTTTGTTGACCCAAGACCAGATCCTATGACAAACAACCATAGCAACGGTGTAAAAGTGGAGGCAATAAGCCTGCTTCTCTCACGTAGAAAGACCTTAAATTCTCTAAGCCATAATGCATAAAGTTGTCCCAATATTACATTAAAATTATGATTTCTTATACTGAGCATACCTTTGCATAAATCCCCCCTCAGGATTATCTCCGGATAAAGAATCCCCTGATAATTTCAAAAACACATCATTCAGCGTAGGTTTCTTATATTCTATCGATTTTACATCATTCAAATCTTTTACCAATCGATGAAGGTTTGAGTTAACCTCATCCATATAAATAATTACAGAATTTCCATTGCTCTCCACTCTATGCACAAAATTGAAATGTGCAAAATCTTTGTTAAAATGAATTCCATTCGTAAAGGTAATTTTTACTATGTCGCCACCAATTCCCTGTTTTAGATTTAAGGGTGAATCCAATGCAATAATTCTTCCATTGCTGATAAAACCAATCCTATCACATAGCGTATCGGCCTCCTCCATGTAATGCGTGGTTAGAATTATCGTTACTTTTTCTTCTTCTACTATTTTTTTGATATATGTCCACATAATGTCTCTACTTTGTGGATCTAAACCCAACGTGGGTTCATCCAAGAAAAAAACCCTTGGCTGGTGTAAGAGTCCTCGCGCTATTTCAAGCCTTCTTCTCATCCCACCAGAATATTTCTTGACTTGGTCATTTTTTCTCTGTTCCAGTCCCACTAACTTTAAAACTTCTGAAATTCTTTTTTCTCTTTTCTTACCAGGTATTCCGTATAGTAACGCATGAACCTTAAGATTTTCATATCCAGTAAGCATATCATCACTACTTGGTGCTTGGAAAACGACTCCTATACTTTCTCTCACCTTTGTAGCGTCATGCAAAACATTAAAACCGTTTACAATAGCATATCCTTCTGTTGGCTTTAGCAATGTAGCCAGTATATGGATAAGGGTTGTCTTTCCTGCACCGTTGGGACCTAAAAGTCCAAATATCTCATTTTCGTTAACTTCAAAACTCAAACCATGTAATGCATAGAAATCGCCATACTTTTTGACCAGATTTTTTATAATTATCAACTGATCTAGATTGTTGGTTGACCCATTAAATAATCTTAGTAAAGCTTTTCGTGTTTTGAATGATCATTTCCATCATAACATCAATCATGCTAACTATATGGAAGGCTAGAGGTTAGCTCTTGAAGGTCGCTAATTACTATTTTCAGTGGAACATTGTGAGCTTTCCATACCACAAGTGTTTGTTCTGGCCCTGTCCCTCTCTGCCCTCCTCGTAGATCCTTGTAAGTGTAGGTGCTATCAATAGTAAATCCATTGTTCTCAAATTCAGAACGATATTTATCTAAAAACTTTGCGGGAACCATTAAGGTGCCTACTATGTCTTCCATATCTTGAGATCCATGTGTCGTATTGTGTTGTTCCCGATGGATTACATTTATTGAACCCTTCATAATGAAATCTGGCGCCTCTTTACTTACATTGGATTCCCAATATTGGTAGGTACCTGTTTCATTAAATTTAATCGAATTTGAAGTTGTGTTATATTTAATAAATTTACTTTCGAAAATCTTTTCTGAATTACTATCATTAAGAGTAATTTTGTGTCTATGTCCTACATCCGCATTTACCCATATAATACTCGTATTCTTGTCTATTATGACATTTTGAGGGACGTAAGGCTGATTGATTAGCGGTAACTGATTCTTTGGTTGATTAATAGATTCATGTCCCTCATTTGGAATTAATATAATAAGATACTTGACACTTGATGGAATTATCATTTTTTTATCCGAATAAATATTCTGTGCGTCTGTGGTGAACCTGTCTACTCTTGATGTCGACGTATTGAAATCTGATTGGGCTAGCTTGTTGTCATTTATTGTTGTGTTTTCTAGGTCTTGTGATTTAATAGGTCTCTTCATTAAGAGATTCCCTGCTTTTAAAGAATCATTGTTTTGAAGTACTGAAATATCACCTGTATTGGGATTTGTTTCAACTTCTTTCAAATTGAAAGGTTTTGTTCCCATAATGTTTATGGTGTCATACCTCAACAGATCCGGGGGATTTTTACAATCTATCTTGGCAGTTATCTTATTCTTTCCAATTTTAAGTTTGGTATAATCCGGAGATAGGTCATATTTCCATTGTGAAAAGTCATCGCTTCCATGTATTCCAATTGCCGATGCTTTCTGATACGGTTTTACATCATTGATGATGACTAATATCTGACATCCTGAAGATTGATTGTCTACGGATCTGCCTGTAATAGTGAAGTTATTATTTTCCGTTGACACCTTGTCATCTACTCCTGGATTTTGAATCAAAACGCCGTGAATAGTTGGCTTTTTTGATGACGGTTGTGAATGAGCAATATTATCATTTGAGATCAAAAACGTCGAAAACAATAAGGTCAATCCAACTATGACCATTATCACATTCCATATTGGATTTGTCATAGAGTATAAATAATTAACTTGAGAACATTCACGCATTATATATTTCATCCAACCATACAAGTACTTATTATTATAGATTGCTAAAATTATGAATACAAAGCAATAAACTCTGCTCAAATTTCCACTTTCTACTTTATCTTTTATAGTTCTGCTAACCTAATATAGTCATATTCTAGTATGATATCACATAAGGATCGGATTAAAGATCCTTTTGAGTTCAGAAACTAACAAACCCTAGCTGAAGCATGATTATCTCCTGCACGAATATTTTTGTGTTACTTTATTAAGAATCAAATTTCTTTCAGGGTTGATGTAAAAATTAGCTGACAACTAAGATTAGAAGTAATACTCTACTCTTACAACAAACGTGTAAAAATGTGTGTGGATCGATTTATTTATCTTCAATAGTCAAAATGTTATTTCTGGTGTTCTTTGATGAAAGATCCGTTATCTATAGACCTTCAAACAAATTAACCATAAATAGTACTGCACAAGGTAAATTTAATTCATAATAGTTAATTTTAATACAGGGAATTTGGTGATTATTGTAGTGTTTTTTAGAAGGAAAAAGGAAGAAATTGAAGTGAGAAGGAGAATAGTTTTGACAAAACAGATTACAGATAGTGTTATAACTTACGCTAAGTCATGGCATCCAAATGAGGGGATATTGATTTTGCAAGGTAAAAAGGACAAAAATCTGATCAAAGTAACGGGTTTAGTTATTCCGCCCTTTTCCACACATGGTCCTTATTATTCAGGTTTTCCTATGTATGAACTTCCTTTTGATTTATCATATATTGGAACCATTCATTCACATCCTGGTGGATCGAACAAGCCATCTTTAGAGGATTTAAATCATTTTTTTGGTTTAGTGTCATTGATAATTTGCCATCCTTACGAGGTTCAAAACATAGCGGCCTTTGATCGTAATGGAAATAACATGGATCTTGAAACTGAATAGATTTATTAAGACATATCATATATTAAAAAAATATTACATCCATGTTGCTTGAAAAATTAAGAGATAAGGCTTTCTATCAAAATACGATTGATGTCTGGATAGCCTTTTGTGATGAAAGAGCACTTGATTGGTATAATGTAGAGGGTTATCGTACTTTTATAAATTATCTAAACTCAAAAGGTTTGAAAATGCAAAAGTTTCCTCTTTGTATTAAAGAATCTGGAGGTCTCTATGAGAGGGGAAAAGATAAGACCAAGTTTTTAGAAGAATTATCTCATTACGCTGATACTGATTCTTCAGCATATACGCTAAAATTGAGTGCTGAGGTAATTAGCAAGATTCGTAGCTTTAACAAAGTATAAAGGCATTAGCGATACTAAGATATATTCAAAAGTGGTAGCTAGAATGGTCAATCATCGCGGATGTTACTATTGAGAGTATAGAGTTCACTTTTTTGAACATGTGAGCAAGTATTGATAATTCTAGTCATAACATATTACCTAGGCCTTCAAGACCTGTGAGATAACTCCAATAATTGAAATTATTTTTATTTGATCTTGAAATTTGTGTCCATATTAGAGTGAATATATCCAGGTGCACTGGCGTTCACGCTCACCACTGAATTTCCCAGTTTTACATTCTTTGGTATAGTTAGTAAAACATCGACACTGTTATTATTTATTGAAAATTTTTTTATGATTTTTTTCGACGAATCTATTATCTGCCCTCTTATTTTCGCATGGTTCACCTTATCGTCAGATTTGGCATCAAACAAATCTATCTTTATGATCTGTTTTTCTCCTTTGGAGATAGGATTTTTATCTACCAAAGTTTGGATCACCAAATTCCTTGGTTCAATTTCAGTCGTTGTATGATTGATATTTTGGTTGGTTCCCTCGACTAATTGACTGCTCAAGTTTTTTTCATTCCGTACCATATTACTATCTCTAACAATAATATTAACGTCATCTGTTGAAGTCATTCCTTTGTTATCTGTAACAGTGAGTTCAAATGTGAAAGTGGTGTCGGTAGAAACCATAGGAGCAACAAATGACCATATCGCAGTGTTTGCGCTACCGATAGTTATAGTTGGATTGGGAATTTGTTTCCACGTATAAGATAAGATGACACTATCTTTACTCATACTGTTACTGCCATTTAGTGTCACTGAAGCACCTTCATTGACTGTCTGGTCCTTTCCTGCGTCAGCGAGTAGAGTTTTAGAGTTTGAGAAGTCGCTAGAGGAATTGTGGTTTGATTCTATTCCAAGGATTGATGGAAGTATTGTGTTTCTTTGAAAATCATTATTATGTGTATTATTATCGGACCTGTAAGTCCTATTGGATTCACCCAATTCTGAACCGTCTATCTTCGATCCATTTATGCCTATATTTTGAGGGATAGATTCAAAATCATAAATTGAGAAAACATCGCTTTTCTTTAACGATGCATTTGTTTCCGCGCTAGGGTCTGAATTTGATAGCGCCAATAAAGTTTGAGATGAATTAGAATTATTAGCCACTGTTCTAGTCATATTCATATTGACTAAATCAACCTGACTATCGATTGATGGAGGAATATTCTCATTATCATGATTTTGTAATTCTGCATGGATATGCGTCGTTAAAATGAGCAATAAAATTGGCAACACACATAGTGTAGCAAATTTAGCATATTGTTGATGATACAAATAGACAACATAAGTCCAAAAAAAGTCTATAAAAAGTCCGGCTGTAATTCAAGTTAATCATTAATTAAAAAACTATAGACAACAACAACTATAATAAAAAAATCTGCAAATATACGTATCCTAATGGACGTTAATTCCATTGTGGATATACGAACTGAATATATTTCATCAAACTTTGTCAAATAGATGTAAATCTTCGTTATGAGATTTATCTGATAAATTACTTTATGGAATTAAACCAAATTTTGAGATACTGCAATTGCATTTTGTGCAATTATCAAGATCGTATTGATCTTCAATAGATTTGAATTTACTGATTCGCTAAATAATGTGATCGAATTTTTTGCCATTTCGCGATCAACGCATCGGGTCTAATATGGAGTGATTCTTTATTAAGTCGCATCATGGCCAAGGTAACGTACTCATTCATTAAATCTATACCTATATATCGCCTTGCGAAATTATGAGCAACCTTAGTAGTTTGCCCGCTACCATTAAAAGGATCAAGAATTATGTCACCCTCATACGAATAGAGCTTCATGAGTCGGTATGGAATCTCTTCTGGAAATGGACATGGATGTTCGATATGTCCTGGAGGAACTGGTGCGATATGCCACACTGAATTTGCGATCTCTTTTGTAAATTCTTCATGTGTGGCAGGAAGTACTTCCTGTCTGTTTGTTCTTCCACTATTTACATCCCCCTTTCTCAAAACGAGGATAAATTCATGCATTATATTCGCCCTAAAATATTTTGGATATGGATTAATTACAAAAGACCCGTATCTATTCGTACCGCCCGTGACCTTGTGCCATATAATCTCTTCATGAAGACTCCAATTTCCAAAAGGTTGGACTAAATTTGATAATAGCATATGGGGTAGAGGTATAATGGTACCATTTACAACCTCATTTCCAATTACTATACAGCAGTAACCTCCCTCTTTGGTTACTCTAAAAACCTCTTTATTAAAAATTTGAACCATTTCTTCGACGTACTCAGAAGTTTCTTTTGTTGTTTTTCCACGATAGTATCCATTTTTCTCAACATGGGCTTGGTAGTCTATAGCGTTTCTATAAGGTGGAGAAGTAATTGTAAGTTGAATGCAATTTGTAGATAGGGTTGAAAGCACTTGCCGACAATCTCCCTGAATAATGGAATTATGTAATTCGAGTAACATGAAGTCATGTTTTCTTTAGATATGAATCCATATCCCTCATACTTAAAAAAAATAAACTTCATGATAAATTAAATTAGTTGAATTATCTAGTAAGACTGACAATTTCTCAGAGAATTATATGATTCTTGCGTCTCATATGGTAATAGCTGGGCAGAATCTAAGGCCCATGAATTTACAAAGGCTCCAAGTTTCCACTCGCTTGTACTAAGAGATAGGAGATTCTTGAATCCTTCTCAATAAAATGAATCATAATTGTAAACCATTTGATTCACAAATGATGGCTTCGGTATTGAGTAGCTTAAGTGTTCAGGATCGGTAAGGTTTAATGGTCGACATTTTGTAGGTAAACTAGACCTTTGCTTAATCTAATGAACAATTCGGGGTGACCGTAATGGTTTTAAATTAGATGAAACCTCCAAGTGCATGAACTATTAAATGGCATTCTTAATTCTTAACATAGGATATATCGATTCACATTAGGTACAATTGATGAGGCGTGATTGTGAACCACTAGTTGGTATTTCAGAAAATGAATTAAATTTAAGCGACCATAAGTTAATTTTGAAATCTGTATCAAAATATAGTTCGAGTCATATAATATTGGAATGCTTATCTATTCGAGATACATATTAGTTGAATTTATTATTCAACTACTTTTCCAATATAAATTCATCTACCGGCATGCCAAAATGTCTTCCAGATGATGGCTTGGTATAGGCTAATACTTCATCACCAATTTTTAGATTAGTGACAGATACTAGATTGTTGTCCTTTGTGATTAATCTGATAGTTTCAGCATTCTGTAATATTACAGATCCTTCAGAATCGCCTAGTTGTGCCTTTATCATTCTCATTGGTCGAGATTCTATTTTCGATCTTCCTACAGTCGATTTTCTACTACTGCCATCCTTACCTACCACGAGGATTTCCATCCCCGCTTCAAGCTCTGACAAGTATTTTGTGGTTCCATCTGACATAGGAGTATAGCAATGAATAGCACCTGCATTTACCCTAAATGGTCGTGGTGAGGTAAATGAAGATCCTACAGATTCATTGTGTACTAGGAACAAAAAATTTGATTTACTACCTATTAGCATACCTTCACCTATCGTCATCATTGATACTGTATCTACACATACTCTCTCACCCATACCGACATCCTTTAGCTCTAAAACTCTTGCATATTCAAGTTTGAAATTAGGGTTATCAAGCAATTTGTGTGAGTTTTCAATCTGGTTTACATCTGCTGTTTCCAATATAACTCCATTAACACCAAGTTCGAGAACAGAGAACATTGTTCTAATTTCATCTGAATTTTTTGTTGTTGTATATATTTTCGTTCTAGTCTTTTGAAGCTTTGCTATGAGATTTTCTAAAGGAATAATTTTCCAATCAATAGCCTCAACAATTACAAAATCTGCGCCATATTTGGAAGCGATCACTATTTCTTCCAAATCTTCATTACTTGATATCATTTTGGAATAGCCTACACTCTTCTGAAGTTTATTCTTACTTTCCTTCAAGGCATCCAATGTGTGGGTTATGACAAAATCTGCCATATTAGAAGTAAATATTGTTTTAAAGCTTTTGTTTGATATGACTGCAGGGTCACCATATATCAGTGATACATTTGATACTTTGGACAAAAAATCGTTGAGTTTTTCTTTTGCCACAAGCGGCTTTACTATTAGTACTTTATTTTTTTGTGCTGACAATATTCCTTAAAGCCTCTTTTGGTTTTTCACCATTAAAAATAATTCTTGACAATGCATTGAGTATCTGTGGAGGATTCTTGTGTTGGAATATGTTACGACCAAAGGTAACACCAATTGCTCCGGCTTGCATGGCACCATCACACATTTCCAATATGTCCTCATCGGTATTTGCTTTTGGTCCTCCAGCAATAACGACAGGAACGGGACATGTTCTAACAACCTTCTTAAAGGAATCCGTATCACCAGTGTAAACAGTTTTAACAATATCTGCTCCCGCTTCTGCACCAATCCTGGACACATGTGAAACTGTATCAACATCATATGGGTTCTTAATGTTCTCGCCTCTAGGGTACATCATTGCCACTAAAGGAACGTTCCATTCGTTACATTTATCAGAAATTATCCCCAGTTTTTGAAGCATATCGGGTTCTTCTTTAGCGCCAATATTTATGTGAACAGAAATTCCATCGGCGCCAAGCCTTATCGCATCCTCGACACTGCCCATCTGTATTTTCTTATTAGGTGAAATCCCGAGCGAAGTACTAGCAGATAAATGTGCAATTAGTCCCATATTTGGAGGCCGTGGTAATGATTTGATAATCCCTTTATTTATTATAATACTTGTAACACCAGATTTTTCACATTTATAGATAAACCCATAAATATCCTCTAATCCGGGGATCGGACCGTTTGTTATGCCATGGTCCATAGGGACGCAAAGCATTTTACCATTCTTTAGAATTCTCGAGAGTCTAATGTTTCTGCCAATAGCCATTAATAAGTAAATATTTTTGTCATCTAACTTAAAAGTGATATGTTTCTTTTATTTTTCTATCTGAAAATGAATCAATCAATCTACTGTTTTCTCATATCAATAATATCAATTTGAAAATAAAAATAATTCAAACAGAACCAAGTATATCGGTAGAGAATATAAAATCTAAAACCAGGAAATATTTATTGGAGAGCCCCATTTCCTCTTTTTTGGCTTCCAATGTCTATTGCCTCAGCAACTGTCGAGATGAAAATTTTTCCATCTCCTCGAGATCCAGTACTTACAGTATCCAAAATGGTCTTTACTACCTTATCAACTTCTGAATCATCCACAACAGTAGATAGATTTGCCCTTGCAGAATATTCTGAAGTATATTTTGCTGTGCCACGCCCGGATTGTACTTCGGGCTTTTCACCTTTACCCCTGCCCTTTCCATCTACTATTGTACATCCGCTAAGTCCTATTTTTTTTAGTGCTTCATTTAACTCTAGCACCCTTTCTGTATGAACAATCGCTTCAATACGCTTCATGTTTTGACATAAATATATAAAGAATATAAGGTTTTCAAATATCTTTAAATAAATTAAAAATATAACATAATAGTTCACTCTTAAATTATTAACATATTTTATGATTTTCAGAATATATTGACTAAAAATTCTGAAATACAACCAAAAAGGTGAAAAAAGTATGTATAAAAGTCGTAGTTTAAGAAAACTGCAAAAGATTATCTAACGATAACATTTGTTATTGTAATTTGGCAAAATCTGCATTAACACATGATTTAATATCAATTTATTGATACCGCGTACAATAACGTTATACTAAATAATATTACCTAGTATGTTTATGAATCAATCCGTCATATTAACTTAGGAAATAGTGGATGATAAAAAATAGTATTAGAATCTATTTGAATAGATCTATATCTAGAATATTCTTCATTTTGTAAACTAATTCGTCAATGGTATTTTCATTATGTAATTTAGTAAGACTGTTATTATCAAAACTCTGTACAATAGTTGCGTTATACATAGAATTCTGCGCTGATTGCTTTATTTCATTTACAGAGTCTAAAGCACTCTCCTTAATTGTCTTATTTTGTTTATCTATGTTTAAAGTATTATTGCTAAGGTTTCCTACTATTTTTTCTTTGGGCGCATTATCTTCTACCATAGTAGAATTATTTTTCCCCAGGATAAGACTTGAAGGCAATTCTTTTTCAACACTTCTTTTTGCAGAATCCTTACCCGCTTTGGCACTATGACTAAGCATGTTTACGGTATCTCCAATCATCCCATCTATAGATCCTGATAAGACTTCATTTACCGTCTCAGTTATAGACGATGAAGCACTTGTAGTACCTTGGTTAGGTTTTGCAATAGATGATAAGTTATTTGTAATAGTACCGTTAGGTTGTGCAATAGATGATAAGTTATTTGTAATAGTACCGTTAGGTTGTGCATTAGTTAATCCGTTGTTAACAAATAAAACAAATCCTATGAGAACTATGATACAATTGTAGTAAATCTTGAAAGTTCTTGACACTTGAACAGGTCAAGAAAATTACTAATAAATTATCAGGTTCACATGTTGTGTCTTCAGGGTAAATAATTGTGATCCTGAGATTTAAAAATTGAGAATGAGTTTATTCCTGCACGCCATCTTTATATTTTAAGTATTGGAGGTGTCTTAATCGAAGAATTATGCAAACGTGCAGATGAAGCAGGTAAAATTTCAAATCGTTAATTCATTTTAGTTGATAAATATCTCTTCCACAAGATAGTTAGAAATTCGACTGGTCAAATAGAGTGTACCATACTTAATAAACTAATTTACAAGCAAATTGCTTCACACAAAATATTAGGAATTAGATTCTTGTATATTTTACCGAGTATATTGAGAAAGGTTACTAATTATAGATACATCAAGCCTAACAATGAAAAGAAGAAATTATAAAAATAACGGCATCACTCCATTAAATGCCTAACATCTCCTTCCAAAATCCCAGATTCATTGTGAAGTCTGTCGATATGCTTTGAAAGACCTTCTTTTGTGTCAAAAGGAGAGCCACAATATGCGCAACTGAATTTTGCCTTGCTAGAATCTTTCACATACTCTATGGTCTTGGTATCGATGATACATACAGGTTTCCCATGGAGAACCTCATCTACAGATGTAAGAGCAATATCTTCCATTTTCCTGGAAATATCCTCACGTGAAATTATTCCAAGAACTGCAGAATATGCGTGGACCATTAATTGTCGTACATTCCGTTTATTCATAATTGTAAGAGCGTCTTTTATAGTGTTTTGTGGATTGACAGCGAGGACGGGAGATGTCATTATTTCCCTTAGTTTAATCTTTGAAGGATTCTTTCCTTCAGACGTTACTTTATAGAGTATATCTGTTTTACTAACCATTCCTACCACCTCGCCCAAGTGGGAAGCAAGTACGCTTCGTTGATTCTTTTCCTTCATTCTCTTTATTGCTTCATCTAGAGTCCTATCCGCCTCTAGTATAATCGCATCATTATTCATTATATTTCCTACTGGCCACGAGAGGAGCGAAGAAATGCTTTCTGAAACTAAGGAACTTGTCATGAATATATTATTGTGAGGATATATTTATATATATCCTCCATTTCCTAAACCTATTCAAGCAATCATTTTATCGATTTGCATGATGTGATATAGTGTTCAACTCCCATCAAATCTAAGAATATTATTTGGTCCTCTTTCTTACTCTTTTTTGTTTTGCCTTGCTTGCAGTCTTTGGACTTTCCTTACCTAAAATCCCCTTGAGTTGTTCAATATTCTCATTATGGGTGGTTTTTCGAAAAGGATCAATAGGTATCTTTTTCTTTCGAGCTATACGAATATCTGTTACTCCTGATTGTACTAGTTCACTCTTAGAATAGCCTCTACCCTTTCGTATTATTATGATGCCGTTGTTTACTGTCTTCACGATTCCGCGTTTTACAGCGTCCTTCATAATCTAAAAAATTCAGAGGTCTAAATTAAAGTGTTTCTTATCAATAAGAGGATATTCTATTATATCGATGAGATTTTTAAATAAGATGGGTTTTATGAGGCCTAAGGTTGAAATAATGGATAAAGGGGAACCAACACTTTGAATCAAATATATTATGTTCAAAAAATCATTTTGGTCAAGAAGCTGAGCGCCGGGGTAGCTCAGCTTGGTCAGAGCGTTCGACTCATAATCGAAAGGCCGCGGGCTCAAGTCCCGCCTCCGGCATGTAATTTTTGACATCAAAATTCCATTGCTCAAAAATAAAGAGATATTTATGTCGTCCATTTTTTAACAGTTAATTGTCAATTACTTTTGAAATTCTAAAACCAATTATAGACTTCGTCATCTCATTTATATCCAGTTTAGGATACCCGGGAATTTTTTTATTGATGATTTTAGAGAGTGCTCTAATTCCTATACCAAGTGAAATCATTATGCCTTTCTCTGGCTTTCTTGTTAGTAAAGGGATATTTGAGCCAATAGGCGTAGTACTTGCAGGTACCCTTGGTAATCTTGTTGGTTCAATCCTAACATATTACCTTGGATTAAAAGCAGGAAGGGCTTTCATTTTAAAATATGGGAAATACATATTGTTTAAAAAAAGCCATCTTGAACTCACCGAAGAGTTGTTTCAGAAGTATGGTGATAAAATTTCTTTCTTTTGCAGATTGTTACCTGCAATACGAACTTACATATCACTCCCATGTGGGGTGGGCAAAGCTAATTTTTTCAAGTTCACAATATATACATTTCTAGGTTCCCTTGTTTGGAATTCAATGTTGACTTATGTTGGTATCTTACTTGGAAACAACTGGAATAATATCGACAAATACGCAGTATATCTCGACCTAGTATCAGCTTGTGTCATAGTCGTATTTATAATTTGGTTTGTTGTCAAACTTAGAAGGCGAAATAAAAGGAATCAGAAAAATGAAGTTTCATATGACGATTAATAAAGACTACGAGCGGCTAGCTAAAAGTTGCTTTCACATGTTTTCGATAGATTAATTTATTGGGAGGTCAGTCCTTCACAGTATCAGTATACTAATGGACATTGGGATAATTTCTGATACACATGATGACGTGTCAAATCTAAAAATCGCAGTAAGTGTATTCAACGAAAGAAAAGTGAGTTACGTGATTCATGCAGGAGATTATGTTTATCCTGGTGTAGTAAAGGAATTTAAAAACTTTAACTGAAAATTGATAGGGGTACTTGGAAACAATGATGGTGAAAAAATAGGCTTGCTGAAAAATTTCCATGAAATTGGGGGAGAGCTGTTCGGTGAATTTGGGGATCTAGAACTAGACGGTTTAAGAATTGCCATATACCATGGAACAAATAACAAATTAACAGAAGCTATTATTGCAAGTAAATTATATGATTTGGTCGTTTGTGGACATAGCCATCTAAAGCCTGATGATAAAATAGGCAATACATTAGTATTAATTCCGGGCTGCGCATACAACGATTTTCCAAATATCAATGGAGTTATTGAAAAAGAGCCATCCATCATAATATTCAATACTTCGAATAAATCATATCGATTTGTAAGATTGTAAGATTTGTTGAAAAATATTTACTGTAATAAGAATTTCATAAAGGCTATATAGCTGATCTAGCTTTTTATTCTGATTATTTTTACCCTTTCAAGTACCTTCCAATATTCAACTTCTGCTCCTTGAACAATTTTTTCTCTTATTTCCTCTTCCACTGACAAAGTTTCAAACATTTCGAAAGTTTCAAGATCCATTACTTGATAGGTTTGTCCAGAAATGGAAATGATTTGACCATTTCTCTTATCGATAAGTGGAACATTTACGCTTGCAGAAACAGGAGAGACCAAACTATGTTTTGTTCCATCGAAAACAGAAATCGCAGAGACTCTGGCTTTCGCTGAGCCGTGTTTTCCAGGCTTACTGTGATCATATGAGACTATTCTGCATGGTTCGTTGTCTATTATGATATAAGAGCCTACTTTCAGACTTCCCAGATCCATTGGTTTGCTCAATATTGGTCGAAAAAAATAGAAAATTACTTCATATTTAACGGTTCTGATCAGAACTAGTTCATCTTAGTTTTTCCAAGATAGAGAAGCTTACAAGATTAGTTAGATGTATCCCTTTCCTTGCAACATCCCTTCTTGTTTTTTCGCAATAATTCTGATCACTTTGATGGCTTTTTTTACCCTCCACTTCCAATATTATGATGTTGTCGGCGTGTGGAAAAATAAATGGTAATTTCTTATTATTGATGAATTTTAGATTTCCTAAGTTTGCACTCACGACCATATCTCTTCTCGCGAGAATACCCGCGATATCCCTTAATTCATTATTATCGTGATCGTATCTAGTATAATAAATTGAGACATAACTTACTTTTTCGTGATATTTTTCGAATAATTCTGTTTGATTATTAAAGAGAAATGGAGGACCGATAGGGCTCTGATATTTTGAAATCCCTCCAACTATTTTATCGAGACCACCATATTTCACAAGGATATACTGATTAGAATTATTCGGAAAATACGGCTTACTTTCAAATGCAAAAGTCGCAGTTGCAAAATACAAATCTTTAACAACATCAGAATTCTTCCAATACTCAATCAAATTTTGAGCATTGTTATCCCTAGGGTAGCATACGTATCCACAAGAAGCGATTAAATTATCACTCAATTCTAGAATCGTAATTAGATAGAAGTATTTATACCATTTTTTATTGTGTTGCCCTCGACTTTATTATAACTCAAATTTTGGAAATTTTAATCGCAAGTCTGTCAATTATTTTGTGCTTTCAGCAGTATGCCATAATACATTGTCTAAATTTTTAATTCTGGCAGCAAAGAACGGAATCATGGCATAGCATAAGCAAGTAGAAAGTGCTCCGTTGGGGTTTCTCATTGCTACCCGAATAAATTCTGCAATAGCAGTTCTGAAGGAAAGCTGATTTTTAATACCATAGCCAAGTACTCTTAACTGATCGTGTCCTTTTGTCGACCTCATAACCTGTGAAGAAAAATCTACGAATGTCTTTGCAGGTTTGAATTGGATAATTGCATTGGGATTAAAAACTACATCGTAACCCATTTCAATAACCTTGTTCTGTAAGTATAGATCTATTGCTATCAGGGTTTCAGGGATAGTTATTTTTTTAGCTATATCTGATCTTATTGATAATCCTCTCCCAATTACAGTGTATTGAGAAAGCTGTCTTTTTCGTACTGATTCTAACCAACTTCCAACAAAAATTGTACCTTGAGCCGGAATTCCTTTGCTTGGAATTGCTTTAGGGTTGGATGCGCATATACCAACGTTATCATTGATCTTCTTAACCAATTCAATTGTGCACTCGGGATTTGGGTTCACATCAGCATCATAAAGCACAATTATTTCGCCACTCGCATTTTGTATTATGTCGTTCCAGGCACTTGCTGCTCCTTTCCTTTTGTCATTATGAAGGAATATTATTTTTTTGGAATGATTTTTCATAAATTGATTTACAATATTTGGAGTATTATCAGTTGAATCATCAGAAATGATAATTTCAGAAATTTTAATCGAATTTAAATTTGAATAAATTACACTCTCCAAAATTGTCTTAATATTTGATTCTTCGTTGTAAGATGGAATTCCAACAGTTACTTTGGTCAAGCTCTTCTAATTTACATAGTTTCATATTTTACTCTTGAGGTACATCAATAACGATGTAAAAGAGCATCCATACTTTGGATTTGATCAAACATGAATATATTTAAAAAATTGTATTGACTAAGAATTGACATTTCAGAGTATGTGTCGTAAACCCCTTTTGAAAACAAAAAATCTGATTACTCCAATCATTATAGGAAGTAGCCCCGCTTCTTATAACAGCGGACTTTCTGTCGTATCTGAGAGAAATCTTATAGACAAGCTTGAAACAATTCTCGCATTACACCTGGACAAGATAATTATTTTCGGGATGCCCAAAATTCACGACTTATCTGGATCACAGGCATGGAATAAGAAAGGGATAGTTCAAACTACCCTGAAAACCATTAAAGAAAACTTTGATGATAGGTTCCAAATTATTGCAGACGTCTGCATTTGTCAGTATAACCTATCAGGGCATTGTGGAATATTAAACCAAAATAACTATGTAGACAACGATAAGACTTTGAAACTCATGTCAAAGATTTCTCTTAGTTATGCGGAAGCAGGCGCTGACATTATTGCACCGTCCTCGATGATGGATGGAGTGGTATTGTCTATCAGAAAAAAACTTGATGATAATGAATTTAGAGATATAAAAATTATGTCATTTTCAAAACAGTTTTCTAATCTTTACACACCTTTTCGACTTGCCACATTTAAAAAATCTTCAAAAATGGACAAGGCGGCATATCAAATCGGCTATAGTAATTCCCGTGAGATTCTAAAAAAAGTAGAAGTGGATTTGCTAGAAGGAGCAGATATAATAACGATAAAACCTTCTTTAGGAAACCTGGATTTGGTAAGTAGAATATTTAGTATGTTCAGGTGTAAAATAGCGGTCCATCATGTATCTGGTGAATATGCTATGTTAAAAGCTACGTCACACATTAGGCTTGATCAATATGAGTGGATTTTAGGATATTTTACATGTATGATTAGAGCGGGGGCAGATCTAATAATATCATATGGTTCTGAAGAAATAGCCTCCTTGCTTTAGGATTTTAGTAATTTTTACAATTTTTATCTCAGAATTTGGTGACATTGACGTTTAAGTAGTTGAATCAAATGAAATTCGTAATTTCAGTAGCCTTTATTTTTTCAGCTGAGCAGCATTAATAAGACCTACTTGACCTGGTCTTGATAACACTCTTGCCAGCCCTGATTCAGTTTCTATAATCGTACCTTTTGTAATTACTCCTCTCCTCTCATAGTCCTTATTAGCAGCATTTTTGATAACTCTCAATATCTTTGACTTAATGGTTCTATTGTCTTCGAAATTTGATACATTTGCAAATTCAACAGTTTTAAGGGCCGATTTGCTGTTATTTCCGCGTACTCTTCTTTTCACCTTGAGGTTGCTTCCAATTATGGCCTCATTTGGATACCTATCTATTTCAAATTTGCGTCTACTTCGCATAGCAATTTTTCTACCGCCAGTGTACTTTCGTCCATGCAGGTTTTCTATGGATTTTTTCATCTTTTCATAATTGAATTCGATCCATTTTAAGAGGGTTTCTATCTAGTCATAATAGAAATCACTTTGCAGTCATTCTGCTCTTGAGTACATTGAGATCATTTATTCCAAAATATTCTTGGAATTTTCTGCTGGTTCTATATATTTTCATTCGTCCTAGACGTTCCGATTCAATAAATGATTGTGCGCGCAGCTCCTTGAGATGCGTATAAACCTGGCTGCCACGAATCTGGACCAACCTCTTTGACGTAATAGGTTGTTCATAAGCAATAAATGATAATGTCTTGAGAGCGCCCGCAGGGATAAGTGGCTGTTGAGCAAATCGTCGAATCAGTGGCATATATGCAGGTTTTACTTGAAATACAAATTTGTCATCATCAAGCTGTGCAATTTCAAGTGCACTCAAAACATTATGCGTTTTCTTAATTAGTTCATTTAATAATTTGTCTACTTTTTCTTTTGAATTAATTCCTGCAGCCCTCATCAGGTCGTTAATGGATAGTGGCCTCCCAGCAGCATACAAGGCTGCTTCAATTCTAGCACTGATTTCAGCGTCAGGGAGTGACTGAGGCACCTGGATTTAAATAATTAGGCTTTGTTAATCAATGTTTTCGTTTATCGAAATAAGTATTTGTTCATCATTTTGCTTAAGAAATATTTTTTTCTTCATGGCAAGATATAGGAGAGCTAGAAAGCACCGAACAGTTTCAGTTGGGTTCATTTTGAGTGTAAGATTTTTAAATTCAACAGATCTGTCGGCGGTTACTATATCAAAAATCATATCTTCATAAGATTGCAAAACCTTTTCAAACTTAACCAAGTAATCATCGAAGTTGAACGATTCTACAGATTCCAGATTGAGTTGATTTCTCCTAGATTTCGGATTTGCCAAGCCAATAATCATATTTTCAAGTACGTGCAATAACTCTTCTAATGTCACTGGATAAGTAGGTTCAACCCTAAAAGGAATTTCAAATGGCTTTAAATTTGGAATAGGTCTGATATCCTCAACCTCTATCCCCTTCTTGGTTTTGGAGATTTTTTCTAGTCTTGAAATGCTCTCTACCTTTAGCCGATAAATTAACGAGGAAGATAATGCAGCAATTCCACACATTCGAAGGTCTTTTTTTCCACTATTATTGATTAACTTTAGCAACATTTCTAACAGTAATGAAATATCTATTTGCCAAACATCTTTCTTTGATAATACTGAAGGATTAAATAGTAAATCAAGTGGCGGCTGAGATATGCTTTTCTTTGTTGTTGCGTCGGTTTCCGACATGTGTGAAAAGGACAGGGTTTGATTATATTAATTTGTATTGTATAATAAAATTTTAATTTATTATAAAAATATGTTAAGATTGTAAAAACATTCAAAAGTCACTGCATTGTAAGGTAGAAAAGTGGAGCGTGTTATGGCAATGGCTTCAAAGAAAGAAATAAGGGACAAAGAAAATCAAGAGCGACTTGCAAATGCGATTAGCACTTTGGACAGTATAGCTAGGAATAACAATATTCAGAAAAATATTCGAAATATTGTAAGAGAGATCTTGTCTGGAATAAAAGATGAGAAAAATGGATCCATTTCCGTTAGGGCGGCAAATACGATAAGTATGCTTGATAACGTTACTCAGAATCCACAAATGCAATCTCATATACGTACGCTGCTGTGGCAGGTAGTCTCAACACTAGAAAGTATAAGAGAATAAACTCGTCGCTCAAATCAAGAAGAATCAATATTCTTGGCTTGCTTTAACTGAGGCGGTAATTTTTCGAGTTTATGAGTAGGATTAGCAAGATAATGTCTGGACGCACCCTCACCACTTAGTACAATATTACAATTAATACATTTGTATCTTATAGCCAATTACAATTATAATTATACCCACATATCTAAAAAGATACTGAACAAAACATACATTTTTTACTCGTTCATGAGTGGATCTCATAACCATAGTTTACCAACTTAACCGATGTATTGAGTAATCGTGTTCGCAGAAGGCCATTACACGGTCGTCTTTATTTAGTAGTAAGAGGCTCTGATATTTATACAAATTTTTTCTCTCGGAGCCCAATCTATATCAAGCCTTAGTGCATATATCAATACGGATATTAGATCAATTAGAGTTTGTTTTGTGCAATACGATAGCATACTAGAGTAATATGACACGCTAAATTCTTACTAATAATAAGACCAGTCAGATCAATTTTTGTACTAGCATGTATTTACAATTTATTCTACATTGATATTTCGTTCCTGAGTTAATAGCTATCTCAATTTGATTATTTCACGATTATCGGGAACAACAGCTCTTATCCTGAATCTTGAAAAAATATTGCTTGCTACGTTATCTGATTTCGATCTTTCCCCGTGATTAACCAATACTTTTTTTGGTTTTATTCTTGCAGTAAAATTCATTATCTGGTTAAAATCACTATGGCCACTGAATCCATCAATTTTTTGACTTGTGCACTTTATTGGAAAGACCTTAACCTTACCTTTTTCATCAAGCATGCTGATCTCCATTATTCCACCGTCTATAACCCGTCTTCCTAAAGTTCCATTTATTTGATATGAGACAAATAAAATATTGTTTTTCTTATCTGGCGCAATTTTCTTAAAGTATTCGACTGACGGTCCTCCCTCCAGCATTCCAGACGTAGCCATTATTACACTTGGATTTTCGTCATTGAAAACTTCTTGCCTTCTTTCATATCCATTAACAACTGTAAAATATTCTGATTGGAATGGATTAACTCCGTTGGAGACCGATTTTCGTACTTCAAACCCAAGATAATGTGCATAGGACATATGTATCGCACTGGCTTCTGATATCATTCCTTCAATAAACACAGGGGCCTCCATCAACCGTCCTTCTCTCATTTCTTTATCTAGTACCAACATTATCTCTTGGGCCCTTCCAACAGCAGGAACAGGAATCAATACTTTCCCCCCAGCAGTCAAAGTCCTATTGATAGCATCTGTAAAGGCCTTGTAAACTAAAGATTGATCTGGCATTATGTCGCCTGTATTCCCATAAGTACTTTCAGTTATCAAAGTCTCTACTCTGGGATAAACAGAAACAGCACTATCCAATAATTGAGTTCTCGCATACTTATAATCACCAGAATAAAGGATATTGTGTGTTCCAAAAATATTGATATGTACAGTAGCACTTCCCATTATATGTCCTGCATTATTGAAAGTTATAGTAATATCTGGAGAAATATCAGTTGGTTTACCATAAGGTAACGTTATACAGTGCTTAATAACTTCATTAACATCTCTTGTTTCGTATGGCAAAAACGTTCCGTTACTTTTTGATATCTTTACTGAGTCGTACTGAAGGAGCGTCATTAGAGGAAGAGTGGGTTCAGTGCAATAGACTGGACCCTTATAACCAAATTTGAATAATGTCGGTAAAAATCCTTGATGATCTATATGTGCGTGACTTATAACTACAGCGTCTATTTCATCTAGATCAAAATTAAACCAGTCCAATCTTGGATATCCCGAAATTCCTAATGGTTCACCAGGGTTAATGCCACAATCTAGCATTATTTTGCTTTCTGAAGTTACAACAATAAAGCATGATCTCCCGACTTGCTTTACGCCGCCAAGACAGAAAATAAGTATTTCCTCCCTATTTCTAACTTTAGAATTAAGCTCAGTATATTCTGATTTCTTTTTAGATTGATTTGTATAATTTAAATTCGAATCGTTGCTTTCCAAAACAACTGGAGGTCTGAAGGCCCTTTTGCCCAGGGATTGTAAGAAAACACTTCTTTCTTTAGCTGAACCCTTCTGGGTAGAGTGAATTATGTTCATGCTACTTGATTGAATATGCGGGGAACGTAATGTATGCGCTATCCAACCAGTTGCTTGAGCAATAGTGATTACCATATTCGCGTCTATCGATTCAGGATGATTTACTTCAAGAACTACTTCACCTGTGGCATCATCACAAAATACAGCTGATATTGTAACTTCATTTGGTAACATCTTAATTACTGCTGATCTCGTTTCCTCTTCTGATAATCTAATTGAGGGATCAGTCCTTACTACAAACCTTTTTTTAACATTTTTCGAAAGAGATGAAAGATAATAAGTCAATTCAGTTAACGAAAATTTTGGATTTAATGTATAAAGAGCAACATACGGTCCTTCAAATCTTACGTTTGTAATCTGTGATTCTTTTGGAATTGATTTAAGTATTAAATCTTTAAAGAAATCTTCATCTAATTTCTTTGTACGTTGAATTTGATTGGCAGATAAAGAATCAGTAACCTGTGCAACTTTGACAGTATTCTCTAGGTGACGAATACTCTCATCTTCAGAATTATCATCATTCAAGTTTTCATTACTCACTTTAACATTCTTCTAGATACTCGGTTTGATATTCCACAATGCTTTCTTCAATAGTGATAATCAATTACTATCACAACACTATATAGCAAGGTCGTTAAATTCCTTACCGGGTGGTATCCACAATCAAAATAAACGTCTCTATTAATATGTATTTTGGATGGTAATTGCTTTTCCTGCTAACTAGCCTAGGAAAGCAGATACGGTAAAAATATTGACATAGCCACAATTATTATCGTTATCGTAGATACTGCTGATGAGATATTCTTGAGACGATTCTTATCAATTTTTGACCTACTCTCTATGAGTGATCCGTATAATTGGCCTCCATCCAAGAATGCAATAGGGAGGGAATTAAATAATCCTAGGTTAAGATTAATGAACCATAGCCAGAACAGAGTATTTGCAAATATGGCGAATGATGGTCCAAAAATATATGATTCATATTTTGGTGCCATCTCCTCCGAAAAAGGTACAGATTGGTGTAAGGTTGGCATTGGGAGAAATGGAATTGGACTATAAAAATATTTCTTATATGATTCCAGAGCCAAAGCCGGATCGGATGCGATTATAGTACTAACACCGAGAATCGGTTTATTTGGGTCGGTATCGGCCGGAATTGATAAAGTATCCACTTTTTGATTTCCGTCACGGTCCTGCCAGATGATCTGAGGTTGTTTACCTATATTTGATCTTAATGTTTTTAATAAATCGTTTTGTGTGAGTATTTCAGTTTGTCCGATTGACATTATGTTTGAACCTTGCGTAAGACCAATTTTCTTTGCTAGAGATCCTTCTGTGACGCTAATTATTTCAAGTCCGCTCTTCTGAACAACTTGCGTAGGAATTGGGGTCAAAGTTGATAGTACCATAAATAGCAATGCTAGTGAGATTACAGTAAGAATCATATTATTCAGCGGACCAGCGGTAAGAACTGCACTTTTTTCCTTTAAAGTTGCGTTAGTTAATCCATCCTTGTCTAGATTAACAAACGCCCCAACAGGAATTATGAGTACAAAAGCAATACCTGTTGATTCCACCTTTATTCCATAAACCCTAGCAACGATACCATGTCCTGCCTCATGTACGAAGACACTTATTATGAGAGCGACCAACGTGTATGGAATCGGTAAAAGTGGGTTAATTCCGGGAATGAGAAGGTTTCCTCTGAGTCCTATTGCTTTGGCAGTCTCTCTCGCAGAAACATTCGAAATCGTGGCGGATATTCCAATAATAATTAAAAATATCATAATCGCGGTTATTGCAGGCATTAAGTATGTATTCGCTCTAGCATATGCTTTTGCAATTCTCGTCTTTGCTATATAATCAAAGAATTTTAAGCCGTACGGTGTATGGACTAAAATCAGAGGGAACGGGTGAAATATATCGGCATGAATACCTTTTTGTTTTTGTTTTTCCAGATCTGTAGGTACAATAAATTACATATTTAAATTAACTCATCTAAATTGGAATATAATAGTATCAGATGAAATTACATGATTTTGAATTAGAGCTTGACATATCATAAAATAGCAAATAATTCAGCATGATGTTAAATGCCATAGTAAATCGTTACTAGTGTCAATCCTTTTTCCAGAAGTCTATAACAGACCTATTTGAACTTGAGATTTCACCATTATCATCTAGTTGCTCTTCCAATTTTTTTCTCCTAGATGTATGCTCAGATTCAATTACGTGCTTTTCTAATGATAAGGCTTCTATTGATATCTGACAAATATTGCAATAATATTTTTCCATCTGAAAGTAAGATAACATCAGCCAAATTTAACTCATGATATTGATTGAAGGTCGAGTTATTACCTGACTATTACGTACTAAAACTTGCAAATAATTTATTAAGTTACGGCAATCGTATAAGTATTGATAGGTATTAAACTTGGAAGGGTTTTTCCTTTTTGCTTTTTTTGTATTGATTGGTTTGATTGCGGGAACTTTAGGGTCTATGATTGGTGTAGGGGGAGGAATCATAATATCTCCTGCTCTTACGCTCCTTGGCCTCTCTCCACCACAGATAGCGGGTACAAGTCTTTTCGCAGTTTCTTCAACCAGCATTTCCTCGACGATAGCCTATGCTAAAAGAAAAAAGATTCAATACATGCTTGGAATCAAGATGGCGATATTATCGATTCCAGGTGCAATAATAGGCTCCTATTTTTCAACTAATTTCGATCCAGGTTATTTTAAGGTACTACTTGCGCTAATACTTGTTGCGACAGGAGTTTATCTAATTAATAAAAAATCAATAGTAAATGGAAATATGTTGTCATTTAAATCGACATGGGTAAAAATTCTCTTTTATTCCAGCACGTTTGTTGCTGGATTTATCTCAAGCTTACTCGGAATAGGCGGAGGAGTCATATTTGTTCCTTTAATGATAATGATTATTGGATTGACTATGAATTTGGCAGCACCCACATCGCAATTCATTTTAATGATTACATCTTTGGTGGGATTAACGACTCACATGATTTTAGGAAATCCTCAATATCTTCCCGCAGTACTATTGTCAATAGGCACGTTTGGAGGCGCTCAGATAGGCTCAAGATTAATATCGAAAATGAGTGAACAAAAATTAAGATTAATTCTTGGTATTGCATTTTTTGCAATCGCAATTAAATTGATTTTTGATGTTTATCCGGTTACGTAATCAAGAGATATGGCTTCAGATATGTGCTCCTGAATAAAGGTAAATTTGAGATAGACTTACCTCAAGTTTCAGCCAAGTAAGCATTTAATAAGAGTTACAAACCGCTTCTGGTACTTCAGGGGCCCTAACATATCATAAAAGTAATAAAGTGGACCTAGAAATATCTATCTGACTCCAGATCATTGGCCATTCAAATTCCAGTGAAAAACATCCACATTCATGGAAACAAGATTCGTTATCTAGAATATAGCAACTTCAATCCAGAGGAAGAAGAAACATTAGTTTTGTTGCATGGAATAGGTGCATCTGCAGAAAGGTGGTCTAAAGTGATCCCGTTTTTTCACGAACACTTTAGAACGATTGTGCCGGATATAATCGGTTTTGGATATAGTGATAAACCAACCGTTGAATATAATATACCATACTTTGTAAAATTCCTGAAAGATTTTTTAAATAGGGTTGGAGTGAAAAGTGCAAGTATAGCAGGATCTTCATTTGGAGGACTGGTAGCAGCGGAATTTGCAATTAATAATAGCAAAATGGTAAACAAATTAATCTTAGTTTCTCCCGCTGGGACTATGAAGACTTCTACTAAGTCGTTAGAAGAGTATATCTTGGCAGCATTGTATCCAACACACGATAATGTCTGGAGAGCCTTCAATAACATGGCATTTGATCCCCGTACTGTTACTGAACAAACAATACTTGAGTTTATCGATAGAATGAGACTTCCAAATGCAAAATATGCGTTTATGTCTACCATGCTAGCAATAAGAAATACAACTGATTTAGCTTCGCGATTGAACAAAGTACTATCACCCACGATAATTGTTTGGGGTCAAAATGATGAAATGATCCCAGTGAAATATTTGGAGGATTATAGGAATATCCCCAATTCTAACGTGAAAGTGATCTCGAGATGCGGTCATACGCCATTTACCGAAAAACCAGAGCTATTTTCTAAGATAGCAACTGATTTCTTAAAAGGAATCAATAGTGTTAAATAAACGTATTCTCAAAATTAGTGTATGGATGAAAAGCCGGAAATTAATGAAGACATGGAATCATATAAGAAGGCAATAGACAGCACTAATCAGGCGCAACAAGAGTTTTTGAAAAAATTTTCTAATCTTCAGTTGGATGCAATGCAAAATTTCTTTTCAATGTTACAAGGTCTTACTTTCTATCATGCCATGTTCAAGACTACAATTCAAAGTGGGGGAAGAATATCAATACCAGAAGCAGAAAGACAAGCATTGAAAATTGATGACGGAGACCTTGTTCAAGTAATAGTAATTCCGATTGAGAGAAAGCACAAGAATAACCTTAACAGATAACCTTATTTAGTAAACCTTAAATTCACAAGACGGTAATGAAACTGGATCCATCACAGGTCAATTCGAACGTGTTTTAAGCCATTGTCCCACTTTTGGTAAAACATTGTTTTGTGAGTAACTACTTGCAATTAATCCTACATGGCCAGTATGGAATCGTATTAGTCTTCTATCTTCACTTGATACCACTTCATTTAGTGGAACGCTACACTCCGGAGATACAAGGTGATCCTCCTCTGCAACGATATTCAGAAGTGGAACATTAATTTTTTTAAGGTCTACTAAAGCTTTTCCTAATTGGAATTGGTTCTTAAATAAGAGATTTTTTTTGTAGATATCATTTATCCACTGCCTTATTGTCTCGCCTGCTATTGGAGGAGTGTCATACAACCATTTTTCAATACGTAAGAAGTTCTGTACGAACGATTCATTATCAATATTTGCAATTAAATTGAAATATTTGTTAACTCCCTGTTTAAAAGGTTTTAATATGGAGTAGACCTCATAAAGTTTTTCTGGAGGCAGATTACCAATTGACGATACTAACTTATCAATATCCATCTGACGCGAAATATTTGCTATAACAGTTGTATCTTTACTTGTATCAATCACTGGTGCAATTGTAACAAGATTCCTGATCTTTTCTTGATGTAAGGTCGTATACATGGCTGACATAGAGGAACCCATGCAATATCCATGAAGAGTAATTTTGTCTGCCGAATTATTATTTTGAACGATTTCGACGCAGTCATCAATATAAGAATTAACATAGTCGTCAAAAGAGACATACTTGTCCATTCTAGTTGGGGATTTCCAATCTAGCAAATAAATATCAAAACCTTGCAGCAATAGATGACGAATCCAGCTTTTGTTTTGCTGCAAATCAAGTATGTATGATCTATTTACTAATGCATATACAACTAATATGGGGGTATGAGAAACCCTTTTCACTGGGCTGCGATAATGTAAGAGTCGGTATAATCTTGTCTCAGATACAATATCATATGGGGTCTCACCAACAGAGATATGATTGCCTCTAGAAAGTAACTCCAAAGTCTTGGATACCTTTGAGAAATCAATTGTATTACGTTTTTGAGTATTCTTATCTTGGGTTGCCATTTTATACCATACCGATGATCTATTCTATTTCGAGTTTTTCATACCTGTTTTTAATAATTCTCAAAGTTTTTTTCATATCTTGTAGGTCCTTTAAAACCTCATCCAATTCTGACCTTGTGGGCATATTTAATAAAGTAAGATTTTTTTCAACTATTTTATTAATGTAATTTATGAAATCAAGTTGCTTTGAGTATACTTGATCGTACGCAATGGCAAATTCTTTAGATGAAAAAAGAGAACTGTATGCCTCCTCAAAGGCATCAATAACCAGAAGTCGAAATTTTTCGGAATTTGGATCAATCAAGTTCGAATCGGATTTAGATTTCAGAATAAGGTTTCCTATCGCTTGGAAATGGGCTTTTGACATTTGCGACCAGTAATTTGACAAGTATTCTTGAAATTCCATAAGGATCTTATTCAACGATACTTGATCTTCCAGGTACTCATTGTAATTCTTATTGAAGGCATTGAACATACCCAGATTAGGAAAATTTTGTAATCTGTACCATTTTTCAAAAATATCATACTTTCTGAAATCGTTCATACCGTTATCATTGCCTTCCATTTTATTAGTACCCATTTAGTATCTTGATTATTTGGTATATTTACTTTAAATAAAAATCACACTAAATATTGTCTTTATTTATCCGATTCACTGATGATTCTAAAACATCAATATTTATCTATAAATTATTCGATTCAGTTTTAGTTCTGGTTTTGTCTTTGGTACAAAAACATTTTCACAATCATTTCCCGGATTGTAGAACTGTATTAATGTAGGTTAATAAGGTCTTTCAATACAATTAACTCGTATGAGATTTACGGGAATATTTAGGAAATGGAGACCAAAAGGAAAGATGTACAGTCTAAGATGTAATCAATGTGGAAATGGCTTTCTATCCAGCTTTGCGCTTGAAGCTCCTGTATGCGGTAGATGTATGCAAAAAATAAAATCTTCTGATTCCACGATTGATTATGATAGAAAATGTACTACCTGCGGCAACATGGGGGTCATACATGAAAAAACTCAATGTTATTCCTGTTATTTTAGACTTCAAAAGTAATTATTTTGAGGACAGACTATAGAATTCGTCTGATTGAGGACTCGTAAAGTTCGTAATATCTTCATTAGATTATCAAGTGCATTAGTTTGCGGAATATCCCCCAAACTATCTACTAATATTTGATTGTGGAGCTAGTTTCATTCTCCTGCCAAACCAGAGATGTGAGGTTCCCTTGAATGATTTCATCTGTAGCAATTTCATCCCTGTAATTTTTTCAATTTTTGTTAACCCAGCCAAGTCAATACAATAATCCTTCGCTTCAATAACAATAAACTCTAGGTTTTCATCCCTTACTGTAACATGATTATATTTTAGTAAATCACTTGATACGACTGTATGTAGTATCCAATAAACGCATTCGTCTATTTCTATTTGCATTAATTATCCTATTATGTTAGAATTTTGATTTCTTTTAAGAAATTAGATAATTTCAATTAGAAAAAATTACGATAAAAATTATTCGAAAAAAACTAAGTAATATGTTGTATAATGAAATAGCAAATTTTAAGAAAAAATAACATAACAAGTATCAGAGTTCTGTCACTGATTAAGCATGAATATTAACTGAAATAGATAATTGGCGTCATTTTCTAGGCACATGCTAGCGTCACCTAGTGTCATTATCTCCTTTTTGATCTAGATCTAGTTTTATTTAATTTTAATATTATGATACCTGCTATCGCCCATAGGAATGCAGAGACGAGATACTGATGAAGAAACCAAACTATGCCACCTCCTATAGCAAAGCACACACCCAAAATTCCGAGTATTTGTTTTCTTTTTACCAAAAGTGATTTACCTCTACTTGCCGGTTAATTCATATTTTGAACTAACCTTTAATTAAAGAATTGCATGAAAAACTTAATTTTGTTCTTCCTCTTATTTTTTCGGATCTCAATTATGCTCAAAATTTGCTGAGTGTGAGAATTTGACAGCTCCTTGTCGGTTTGATTTTACCAGTAGCCATTATACTAGCTTAAGTAATTTCCATCAATTAGCTCATTGACTACGCAGGGTCTGCCATGCAGATATCTATCAATGAAAAAATGTAAAATGGTATGAGAATCTGGAGGATATTACTACAAAAAACTATCTGCTATAGAAATTGAAGGAGCTAATGGATCTTGTGGCAGGATGCCGATATTTCGCTTGCCTTTACATTATTATCGCATTTTTCTTTATCCACACTGCAAATTTTAACGGTAATTCCATCTTTGTCTTCACCTTTAGCACAAAATTGAAGATCCGATGTCTCATCTGCATAAACTGGCACCATGTTCAAGATGATAGTTATTATTATGAGGGAAAAGATCGGAGATATTCGCAGTATGCTATTCATTGGTTTCATTTAGACATCAGGATATTTAAGCTAAACTCCAGATGTTTAATTTTTATAGATCCCATAATAAATACTGATAATTATTATTTGAGTCTTGAGACATATCAGGAAATTGTTACCAATTGAGTCTTTATAAATTAGAAGAGAACAATTATTATTATTATTAGTAACTAGATTAACTGATTTAGAGTTCAGCGCTTTTGATTAGTATCACAAAGTCATTACAAATCTATTTACCTGATATGTCTAAGTTATTACAATTTTACTTCTAAATGTGAGACTACACAATATTACCTCACTGCATTCTTAGATTCCAATACCATTCCATCAAGGGCGATAATGGTTTATTCTCTTGTCATTTACATATTTGTATCACAATAATTATGTAAAATTTCCTAGGCGTTTTTTTGTCTGTTTAACTCATAGTTGCGACAGATGCACATACCAACTATTTGGATCGTGTGGAGTCTCTACTGGACGTCATACACCAATCCTTGAGTTTAGCAAATATATTCAACCGGAATTTTATGTCTTTTTAAAAACTTGGCCTTCTCAAATAGTTGAAATTTTGAATAATAGGTTAAGATTCGGAACATAATAGATGATGCTTGCACTATCTCAGATAGCTCCAAGATGATTGGTTTTTTCTATTTCAATCAATATGTATGAGGACCATTTCACATTTTAGTGCTAATTATTAGATAGTCTATATCAAAATTTAGGTGGTATCACGTTTGAAAGTCATTTTTATCACTTTCCCTCTATTTGTACTTGCCCATTAACTACAGTGCATCTAAAATACTCTAATCGGAAATGCTAGAGTGGAAACATAGGGGTTACATAATCTAGTAAGATTCTAACATAAGAATCGTTCCTTTACTTTTATACTGCCTTTTTAATTTTGATCTATGTATTGACTCAGATTCTGGATAATCCTCAGAATCCTACTCAGAGTACATATAAATTTACACATTCCTCGTCAAAATATGACAGAGAGAAGGTTTAATGCACAAAGCAGCAGCATCACGGAATCTCCATAAAGTTTCACTCGAGTGTCCCAGTTACGTTGAGAGGAATCGATCATTATCATTGCATTAAAATTAGTAGAAGTTTAAAATGGATGAGAAATAATTTCAGTAGATTATCTGGAATAACTTAACAATAAACACAAAAAATTAATAATAAATGATTTTTTGCCTTCTGACAGAACTATGTTAAGTCAGTTTAAAATATGGAATTAGAGGTCTTACCATGAGAGGATATCTAGGTAAAAATGATTTCAGGAGAAAAGTTAGATGCTGTAAGGAACCTGTATTTATCGGGAATTAGTGAAGAATTCATTGCTATGCAGGTAGATTTGGAGATTCCTATTGTAATAAAAATTCTGAAAGAACTTGGTATTTATAGACCAGAGAAAAAAGAGAATATTGGCTCTCATGTGAATCTATAAACATACAGATGACATGGAAATGTAAGTGTTTCTACCTATAGTAAAAGATAAATAATTTATTGAATAGGAAGAGCGACACCCTATCCTTAAATAGTGCGAATTAGAATTTTCCAATTCTGACAAAATTTGTTCCTCATTGATATGAACAGTCTAGTTAAGATAAGATTTCTTGCTATTATGAATTCATAATTTCTTAATCAGTCAGCCATTATAATACTTACCTATGTTTAACAATTTATTTATACAAAAAAAATTCTAGTCAAATGTACATTTTCAGTTGATATGGAAAATCCTAATGCGAAGCGTACTCAATTTTCAAGGGCAATTCAAGGAATTATTGAAATTTTTGGATAGCTAATGATTAGCTGAAAGTTTATAAAAAGTTAACGACCTAGGTACTTGGTCCTATATTAAGGAGCTTTGAATCAACATGCGAATTGACAATAAAATTGTAAGTGTAGTAGATGATGAACAAAAAACTGCGGAGTTATTCCATGAAACTTTATGTACGATTAAAGGAATCAATGTGTTTCAATTTACAGACCCTGTTAAAGCATTAGAACACCTTAAAATAAATAAGAAAGACTATGCAGTTATGATCTCTGATTTAAGAATGCCTGTTATTAATGGAGTACAGTTATTGAAAGCTGTAAAGGACTTAAATCCATTAGCAAGAACAATTTTAATGACAGCAAATGAAATTGAGGATAATCTGATTCAAGAGTATTCGAAAAAAGAGATAATAAACAGTTTTCTAAAAAAGCCTATTGAACTAACGCTTTTGCTATCGGAAGTCAATAAACAAATTTGCTCTATTGAAAAATATTAATATAAAATAAGTGAAAACTTTGTTAAGATGCAATTTAATATACCTTTGTCAGTAAAATACCCCTGTACATGACCATTTCCCTAGTCACACATATCGAATTAGAGATCTGAGACCTTAATTACTAATTCTACTATTCTTCATTCTCGGGACTAATTATAAACAAGTAAGTGATAATCCTGTTGTCAGATAACGGTGGTCATATTAAACTGAAGCCACTGAAGTAAGGGGAGGATGGAGTCCACGCAGATTATCATGAATGGCGGTAATAAATGGAACCTATTTCGGTATTGATACTCTGCCAAAATATGATTTTACGTATGGACGATACATGTAGTAAAGAATCAATCCGCCAATAATTAATGTAGTAACATTTACAATGTCTCCTATCGATAAAATGCTGAAGATTATAGTGATTATTGAAAGTATTACAGTGATTAGCCAAGCCCAGTACTTGGAGCCATACAAACCCCAGGCTAACCCAAACCATGCTCCGCCCAATACAATTGATACTAATGCGATAATATAGATTATACCTAGAATCGCACTAGTTACTCCAGAACTGCTCTGAGGGTTTGACGGATTCGCATCAGTTAGGTTAGAAATATTACCAAGTTGTGAGGTTATAATAGTTGGAATGAAATATATGGTAATCACACCGCCAACAAGAAGAATAATTCCGTTAACTATCGCCAAGATTGTTACAATCCTAATAGCAGATGGACGACTTCCCCACATTCTATTTAGCTATCTTCTGTACGCACGATTATATTATAAATGGTTTTAGCAAATATCGTTAATCACACTTTGAAGATAAACTTCCAGGCCCATTTCCGTCTTTGCTCATAGTATCAACCTGATCACATAATAAACTGAATGAATGTTAGTATCATTACGCAAAGGTTAGTTTTCTATGGTTCCTACAATTTCGTTAAATCTCCAAATTAGTTAATTCTGAATCATTACTGATGTAAATTACAAAATAAATATCAAGGATAATGACAATATTGGAATTTTATGAACATACACAATAAAAAGCATTGTGAGTAACTAATTTAGTCACAGGCAAGCTCATGAGATTGACTGTGTTGCAAGAGCAGTCCTATACGTAGAAAACCTTAGACTGAATATAATTTTTTAAACGATCACATCACGATCACATCAATACATATTGTAGCTGGATATTTTAGTGTGAATTGAGTAAGATTTCAGACACGTTTATATCGAAAAGAACAACAAGATTCTACTCATATTGAGCTATTCAAGTTCAATTGCATCACTATACAAATCTAAATTGTCTAAAACTGTATTGTGCGCTGCAGTTTATTGCATCATCATTATTTCTTCCTTATTCTCCAATATTGAACTTAATTTAATGAATAACGCATTTGGACAGCCAGTACGTCATACAGATGTTCCATTTATAGGTGTAAATATGAAAGGGCTGTATACTAGCACAATCCATAACAACCATTCTTCTATTCCTTTCCCAGATAACTATTACATCAATAGCTTTAAGTTGATCACTGGTGCGGGGATGAATCATATTCGGTATGTGTTATATTGGGAAGCATATGAAAAGGATCCTGTATCGTTTATAAAAGAGTTACAGACGGTAGCCTCACTGGCAGATAAATATGGATTACATGTTGTTTATGACAATCACCAATTCCATACTTCAAGCTGGCTGGATCCTGTAAGGGGATCCGGATTTCCAGCTTCACTTTTTAACGATAATGTGAGTTATCCTCACGGATCAGGTGGATCACCGGGCTATCTTCCTGCCATTAAATGGTGGGGGAAGTGGTGGAATCATACTATAACTGACGATAAAGGCATCGATGGATGGACACTTCAAATAGGATTCCTCAAAAAAGTGATAAAAACAGTCGAAAATCACAGTAGTACGCTAGGTTATGAGATCCTCAATGAACCTCAGATCCACAGTGCAGACCAATGGGAAAAAATTGGCAAGTATAATACCTTGGTTGCTCACGAACTCAGGAAACTAACCAACAAGACATTAATCTTAGATATGACTATACCCTTTGAGCTTATTAATCTGAAGGTAAACATGACATTAGATAATATAGCAAAGATGTTACCAGCAGATAAAAATAATACGGTTTTCAAGATTTCCTTATATGGACTACCTACCCCAAGGAGTTATGCAGAACAAAAATTACATTTACTGACAGCATTAACCAGTGCAATTGGAGTCCCATTGTACATTGGAGAATGGAATGATGTTTCGCGTGAGGAACCTATTACTCTTCAAGGAAAGACAGTTGACAAAATAAATCAAAACATCAGTGATTTGAACATAACTGATGCAAACATAATGATAAAAAAATTTAAAGACATTGGCGTTTGGGGATGGGCTTTTTGGAATTGGTATTATTTTCCTGATTCTACGCCTGATTTTAACCTCATAACAGTTAACCCAACTGGAGATATGATAACCACTAAGTATTTCGACATCTTGAAGCATGGTATTGCTAATTCAAAGCGCAATGATATCTAATTTCAATTAGATATGAATGGGAATTCTCTAAATGGTTTTTTCAAATTACAAAAATCGATACAGATTTTGATTTTAATAAACTATATCTACTAATATAAGTTTTAATAATTTTAACCTAAATTTAATGGAAATAAAATGGGGGAGAAGTCTTTATACCCCTATCTCTCTTGCAAGTTTAACAAGTTTTTTACCGTCTTCCGTTAAAGTGTTGAATACCTTATTCTTAACGCTCTTTCGGGATACAAGACCACGTTTTTGAGCCTTAAGCAGCTGTTTATGTCCGTATCCATATGCACCCAACTTATTTAACAATTCTCTAGTTGGATATCCCTTTCCAGTTCCAATAGTCTTCAACAACCTCACTAGGGCTTTTTCTTCTACGAGTACCTTTAACAATCTTGCTTCTTTCATCGCTCATTATATCATATGACTAATTATATAATCGTTACTTATTATCAGATACAAAATGGTGTTATTTTAATACCAAAGTATACTTATAACACCTCAAAATACGAAAAAAACAACAATATTACAATAAAATTTCAAATTGCGAGATCTAAACGTTCTATTTTATTATACGTTAATTCCACAAGTAAAGTTAATAATTAAGTATATTAAGCTCTCAGAAATTATTGAAATCAAGTCCATTCGCAAAGAGAACAAAATATAATGAAATAGAATCTTTAAGTAAACTCAAAGAATTTTATTAAAGCGTACGTTTTTATGAGATCCTAGTGGCAATTAGTAAAATCTATTCCCTACTGATATAATCGATTAACACGTTAATGCCATGATCACTCAAAGTTGCATACAAAATAGGATGACTAATTACAAATACGAACTCACATGTTTTCCCTATATTTTCAACATGGTCAAATGCAGTTATCTTGTCACTTTTGGAATCATTTTCGAATTTTGTAGTTATTAACAATCCAGACGACCCTTGAAATTGAGTATAGATTGTAAGTCTTTGGGGAAAGGACATTCATGAAAATACTGTCCATTAAACAGAGTTCAACCTTTGGTTCCCAATAGAAAAACCAGAACGTCAAAAACTCTAGTTTAAGGTATTCGAATAACGACAATCCGGTGAAGAGAATTCATCTTAAAATTCTGTACTAATTGGCTTCAATTTCATTTATGTAGTCATATCTGAATTGCCACCCATCATCTTCTTATAGATGCTCTTTGCCTGTACGCTGGCAGATCTCTAAATACACTTTAGTTCTCTTAAACTCTAATCACCATATAAAAAAGCAAGTAAGTGTGTACCCCATATGCATGCCGCCGCATCTTCAATTTACGACTGTACTGATAACATTTGCAATGATTATTCTGTGTTCCAGTATATTGAGGAGTTACCAGATAATAGCTTTAGAGGATGTTCCGGATTTTTCCATTGCGACAGTTGGAGATTGGGGTTGTAACCCTAATACGTCGAAGACAATTGCTGACATTGTAAAAAGTGAGCCTGCACTGGTTATCGGTTTGGGTGATAATTCTTACGAACTAACAGGAGATTGTTGGTTAAATATGGTACAGCCAATTTCGTTGATACTTCACACCGCCTTTGGGAATCATGACGCTTCTCCCGATTTGGTAAATCAATATTTGAAATACTTTAAGTTAGTAAGAACATTTTACTCGTTTAATTTTAAAAATATCCATTTTGTTGCGATTGATACGAATGCTCCGTTGGATGTTAATTCAGAACAATATAAATTTGTCAAGAATGACCTAGAAAAGGCCTCCTCCAACAAAAGCATTGCCTGGATAATTCCCTTTTTTCATATTCCCGCATATACGATTCCATCTGGTGAGAGAATTCTATCCCTATTTCCCACAGAACCGTTTGCTGTGACCTCATATGATACTTTAAGGAATGCATATCAACCATTATTCGACAAATACAGAATTAATATAGTTCTCCAGGCACATGCACATAATTACCAGAGAACATACCCTATCTTATTTAATCAAAGTAGTCCTTCAAATCCCATAATTACAGATAAAGATAGCAACTCTTACCACGGCCCAAATGGAGAAATTTTTCTAACAGTCGGGACTGGAGGAAGGAGCTTGCATAAGTTTCTAGTAAACAAACCAACTTATGTTATTACAGAAGAGGACACCAAGCATGGTTTTCTAAGTTTGGAATTCACAAATAATGCTACATCAATCAAAGGCTTATTTTATACCAATGATAGTATAAGCCCAGAAGACGAATTTACAATTGAGAAGTGACGCGCCTTTTCTGCCTACACTCCATAATACTTTGAGAATTGAGTGATTAAGCTATTAAAAGAATTGTCGATAGTAACTATCTTTCGAATCGCTGAATACAAGTAATGAACTTCTTATACTGCATGCTAATAACAAGCACAAAGAAATATGAAAAGTCGGTATTCCGGAATTGGCACTTAGTCCGCTACAATGTCAGTTGGCTTTCTAATTTTCTCTTTGCCCTTCAATTCGTTTCTACGAGTTACGAATAACCAAATGACTAGAGGTATACTTATAGCAACAGCAAAGTACTACCCGTTTTCTATTCCATGAAACATATAAATCACCTCCAGAATTTCGGCTTTGTCTGGACCCTTATTAGTGACACCCGAAAGATTGGAAAATTCCAACGATTACGATGATAACTAGGAACCTGATATCGTACCTTTAACCCTAATATTGATCGACTCGACAACGCCGTTAATTATTGATCGCTGGTTTACTATAGACATTGATTAACTTTGTTATTTGAAAATAGAACAAGTCATTAGTTGCCAGTTAACTTTGGTTCTTATTTAAAGAGTATCCAATTCTAGTACCTTTTGCCACAAGAAGATAAGAATAAAATACATACATAGATGTTAAAAGCATCTGCTTTGATGTAAAATGATTAAAGGAAGCAGATACAGAATTGCACCTGCATATATTATGATATCTATTGCAGTATTATCAATATTTTTTTGGATTACGTACATTGGAATCGATTTAGACCTGCTCGCATCTCGAGGGATAAACAACGATAAGTTTGGTGTATCGGAAGTCTATCCTACAGATAACAATGGTGAAACTTGGCTCTTTAATTCTAGTCGTCCTATTGATGGCCAGTTCGATTCCAATAGGGCAAATATAACAAGGAACTCTGATGGCAGTTGGCATCTAGAACCTGGAGTAACAAGAATGCTAGTTTTCACAAAAAGCTGTGGAGACTTTTCGGATGCAATAAGATCAAATCTTTCTACCTATAACTATTCACAACTTTCCCAAATAGGATACTCGTACAAACCCACGGATTGGAAAAATGTAGTGATCACTGGTTACTTTAAACCATTAGCTTCTAAAGGATATAATGATATTTCTTTCGTAACTAGAAGCGTCAGGCATAATACGAATGTCAGCGAGGGCTGCGGAGGCTCCTCATACCATAATAACATCGGTATGAGTAGCGGACAATTCAGGTTTAAAAAAGAAATGTGGCACGTAGACTACATGATTATCCTTATCATAACACCAGCACAGGATCGATTATGAATAAATGGACTGGCTTTAATGGGATCGTGTATAATCTTGCAAATAACTCCGTAGCATTGGAATCTTATGTCAACAGAGAGGCTAATAATCAATGGGTTAAAGTCGCAGAATTAGTCGATAACGGAAACTGGGGCAATGACATGATGCACTGTAACGCCAGGACTGAGGGCGCAGTTACAAGCTGGGGGTCGCCTATGATAATCTTCAAGTCGGAAATTGTGACGTATGATTTCAAGAACCTATCTGTTTAAGAAATAGTTCCTCCCTAGTCCCAGAACATAACATAGCGATTCAATCTTCTAGCTATCCAGTCCCTAGATTATCCAACAATTAAATCGTGCAATTATAGGATAAAGTCTACCATTCTAGAAAATCGTTAACATTCATGAATTTTGGTGCAGTATTAAATCAAAAAAATTGACCTATTTTCTAATTATCTTACCATATTTGGTAAGGATATTACTTCTAACGGTAAGCTAAATAATTAAGTTAAATCATAAACGGGAAGGTTGTGACCATGGTAATATGATAAGATTATGTCTCAAAAATGCGAACATCTAAATACTTACAATAACTTGTCGTACATCTAATGACTCTAATTATTCCTAAATTAGTATCAATTAGAAATCAGACCGATTTGAGATCTGCGTCAACATGAAAACACAGAATTCAATCCGAGCCATGTATGGACATTTCACATAGCTATATAATCATTGTTTTGATACAGCATTTGAGTTCCTACACGCTTTTACCATTTATATCAGTTGTGCTTTAATACAAATACGTGATAGTTCTTTATGATTCATTTACTATTAATGAGAACAATTAACCAGACCGGATCTTGTTAAATCCAATCTATCAAGAAATGTTGGTTTTCAGCAATCGAAAAGACATGATAAATACCGTAAAGATAACGATAGCACTAACTAGAAAAGTAGTAGACCCAACCAGACTGTACAAGAGTCCTCCAGTTGTTAATCCAATGATACTCGCCACACCTCCAAAACTACCTGCAAGACCCTGTACGGCTCCTTGATGGGCTGGCCCTGCCCTTCTTGACAATATGGACATAAAGGAAGGCCACATTAGTCCGTTACCAAGTGCAAATAGTATTACGGCTACGTAGATAAAGAGAATATTATTTGATACAAACAAAATAAAGTTCGTCCCTAAAATTATGCTGCCGATGATCACTAATTTTTCTTCAGAAAATTTTTTCAAAGCCTGACGTAATACAGGTCCTTGGACGAATACCATGACTGCGCTTAGTACTGCATAAAATATTCCCAGCTGCGTGACTGACCACGCTAGCTCCATAGCTGCATGAGCAGGAAATGATGCATAGTATATATTAAATCCAAGAAATATCAAAAAATACAATACAAGTAGAAATGAAATATGCTTTAGTTTGAAAACATCCCTAAAACCAAGTTTTTGAGCATTTACTGTCTCGCCATAGCATTCCTTACACTCCTGGGCAAAGACCTTTCTAATACTGCGCCCTTCTTCAGGAACCAACATCTCAGCAGCAGTTGGTCGCTTGGACTCTTTTAACATGAAAGCTATTACAATCAGCGTAACTACTGATAGAATCAATGCTGCTAGAACGGGTAGTATATCTCCATAAAACGTCGCACCTAAAATCCCCGCTAAAGCAGGGCCCACTATGAATCCAAGATTAGACGATATTGCCATTTTCCCAAAATTCCCACTTCTATTTTCATTTGTTGATAAATCAGCAAGATATGCATTGGCTACAGAAATGTTTCCACCAGTAATACCGTCTATAGCTCTGGCAAGAAATAATACAAGTAACGGAATAGTTAAAATAAAAGTTCCAATTAAAGCAGAGTTAATTGTGAAGACAGGTTTAATTGGCAGAAACAATGCTAAGAGAAATAGAATCCAACCAACTAAGGTCCCGGCATTACTCAATAGGAGAACTTTCTTTCTTCCATATGTATCAGACCACCTCCCTAACATAGGAGATCCAATAAGTTGAAAAGCTGAATATGTAGCGGACAATATACCATAAACTATAGCATTACCTCCAAAATCCCTGACCAAAAAGACTAGAAATGGTAAAACTATACTAAAACCTAGCGTTCCCATAAAATTTACCAAGAATATAGGAAAAAGACGAGTAGTTTTTTCTAGACTAGTCATCAGTGAAGTAAAAAGTAAAGATCACAATTAAAATTTTTATCATTTGGCAGCGCTTGATCCATATTAAATCGATATCTCTTACAAATGTGCAAGCAGTAAGCAAACAAGTTCATAATATTCCATCACAATGAATAGCGAACTGAAATTAAAAGCAGGTTTAGTTCATTTGCACTAAATTAAGCCTTCTGAAATCTATGGAATTATTCTCAGTTGGCCAAGAAGCTTTGGTTTTCTTTACAAAATGAATCTTCAAAAATGAAATAAACCTTTTCTTTGAAATTTTATACTGTTTTCATGCAAGCCCTTATAATCATTAAACACTGCTAATTTGTCCCTTGCGATGGTGTTAATATGAATGACTTGTAATATTAAAGAAAGTCTATTCAAATTTCTGAACAATCTTTTTTGCAAATATTTCTAGCGACTCTATTTCATTGGTTGGATCCAAATTCACAATGATATAATCAATCCCAGCCGTCCTAAACAAGTCTATTTGTCTGTACACTTCTTCATGGGTTCCATATATAGCAAATTCTTTGATTTGCTATTCAGGTATTCCATTAAATAGCTCTTGTACCCTTTTTTTGCTTCGTCTGGATCATCATTGATTATGACTGTGCATAGTTTAGTCTTTAGAACAGAATCATAATCTCTCCCAACCATTTTACAATGTTCACGTAGGGCTGTTAATTTTCGATTTATTGTTTCCAGAGATCCTATTAGATTGCAGGCGTCAGCATATTTTGCAACGATCTTTAGTGTTCTTTTCTCTCCACCGCCCCCGATTAGGATTGGAGGTGAAGGCTTCTGGATTGGTTTGGGATTACAATATGCATCGCGGATCTGATAATACTTGCCAATGAACGAACAAGTGGGTTCCCTTGTCCACATGTACCGTATGATTTGTATTGATTCTTCGAGACGATTTAATCTTTCTTGATATGAAGGAAACGGACTATTGATTCCGTACGCTATTGATTCTTGCTCATTCCAAGCTGCTCCTATTCCCATGAACAATCTTCCTTTACTTAGTACATCAAGTGTAGCTCCTATCTTAGCTAATACCGATGGATGTCGATATATAACACCTGTTACAAGTGTTCCTAACTTTATTTTTGAAGTCAAGCCGGCAAGTATCAATAAAGTAGTCCAACCCTCAAGTAATGGATCTTGGGAGGAACCTATTATTTGGAGTTGCTGAAAGTGATCCATTACCCAAAAGGTATCAAAACCAACGTTCTCTGCTTTAATAACGAGATTCTTTAGGTAGTCAATAATCTAAGACGCATCTTCATGGAAATCAAAATTAAAATTAGGATGTTGTAATCCAAATTGCTTTTACGATCTATTAAGATATGGATCGTAACCTAATAAATTGAGTTATTCGAACCAACTAAGGACTTTCCGGGGCTTATTATGATTTAACGTATATAATCTCATATCCATTAAAGCAGATCTGACAATTCTTAATTCCGGAAAATTTCTCAAATGACATTAAGGACAAAATTAGTGTTAATGATATTGTTTTCAATGCGTTAATGTACGATTTTTGACCAGTCAGTAAAAGTGTGCATTATTTCCGCTAATTTTTCCGGATCGAAAGAAATAAATCTAAATTTTCACCTGGATTGTAATAAGAGTTTCTTGTTCATAGAATGATCTTTAGAGAAGACTCTAATATTTTTTCATCCATTATTTTATTTTAACTATATGAAATAGTGAACAGACACTAAATTTCCATTAGTCAAGGATAAACTTACTTTAAACGTAATTTAGACATTTAATTAAATATTAATACCCGATATACCAAGTCAGTATTCTCGTCCCAAAAAACTAAAATAACTTTGAGAGATTTATAATACATGACTGACACGAAGAAACCGAATTTACTTTTTGCTTTTATTATATTATTCATTCTATCACTATCTATTGTTTCCTATCATCTATCACTAACTTATGTTTACGGGAAACCGGATGGAAGTGGCGACAGTGGCGACAGTGGTGGAAGTCATGACAAAGGAAAACACAAAGGTAGTGACAACGGCAAGGGGAAGGGTGGTGACGGTGGTGGGTCTGGTGACGGTGGTGGGTCTGGTGACGGTGGTGGGTCTGGTGACGGTGGTGGGTCTGGTGACGGTGGTGGGTCTGGTGACGGTGGTGGGTCTGGTGACGGTAG
>DATBHO010000047.1:0-4754 GCA_036557405.1 Nitrososphaeraceae archaeon | reverse complement strand
AACTCATTAATTTTTCAAATTGAGTATTCATTACGGTAATATGAATGACTGGATTTAGATGATATTTGGATAACATGATGTAATGATGATTCAAAGTAACTTCCGAGTTATAGAGTAAATCTATTGCGATTTCGATCCTTCAATTGTCTTACTATCTGCTGATGCGTCCATTTAGGTGCATAAATACTGCAAAGGCCAGCTTGTTATACTTATACTGTCTTCACTCGATTTCCTGCCGCATAACAGCTAAATTTGTTCTGAATTCTATCCAATCTAACACTTTTACCAGCATCATAATTGTTGTTACTGCTCCTACTACTACCTCTACCTAGTTTGGATTCTCGTATTCTACTCTTCATGCAAATAGAATTCAACAATGTCGTGGATTTCATAGTTGATAAGAATACAAGCAGAATTTAATACTATTTTGATTGACCATCTATATATTATCCATGGTAATAGGTCTTATAATCATGAATGAAGCTTTGCTTTATATTATCTGCAAGATTTTCAAGCCGCTGACTAGTTGAAAATTCGCTTTTATCGTTATTTTTTTCATTATTGATGCTATTTTTATTAATTCCGAGTGAATCTAATTCATTAATCCACCAATTTATATTTCCAGATTGTCGATTATCAATCATATCATAATCTAGGTTATTATCGCAGTTGTAATAATTTTCTGTAATTTTATTGTTTTTCATAAATATCTAATTTCCCATCATTAAAACGGCTATACAATTTACTTCCCAGAATAAGCTAATGCAGATATGTACTTAAACCTATGTAATTACATTTTCTTTTACTCTATATCTGTTAGTTGAGGAGAGTTTACTATTTACTTGTACCTCTTGATATGCTATAATTGGCTTATCTTAGAGGTCCAAAACTTAAAGGATACCAAGTAGATAGAATAAAGAACTCGTTTGAGTTGCATTATATTTAGCAATAAAATTGAAGCTTAAACACTAAACATGCCACTCGAGTTCATGGTTTCTTCTTTGTATGACGTCATGAAAATTTACATCAAAATAATGGCGTTTTCGCAACGATATTATTCTAAGATTATAGTATCCTTATTTTGTTTTTGAATGTTCTTAGCCTCATTCATCGCACCGTCAAAAAGATCTGTTGGAGAGGATCGATAAATGGTATAATAATGTATTGGTTCTATTTTTGAGCAGTGTTCTTGTGAACATTGCTGCAGTGCCTCTTTGTATAGTTCAATAAAATGTCCAAGTGTGTAGTCCCAGCCATTCTTAAAATCATCAAGGCAATCAGAGTCGGCAACCATGTGAGTAATCCTTGTATTAGCATCTGTTTTTGCAAGAAATAATAATTGTTGGTGGAGATTATTATTATTTTCATAGAGCAAATTCACTTTCATATATATTTGAACACAGCTCTATTTTTTGCAGCTTTGTCCCTCTATGTTTCTTACCACTAATTCGCAAACCTAAAGATTTTGTATTTGTTATCTTCATTATCGGTATACTATTAATGTTATTCATCCATTAAATATTCCAACCAACGATACTATCAATGAAACGGCAATTATAGCTCCTGAAACAAATATGAATTTTGTATTATTGTTAATCTATTACTATAGGTAGCGCATCTTAAAAGCCTTTGGTATTTAGCCGATACCCCTTCTTTTACCTTCTGCATTATTTCCATAGCAGATAAATGATAATATTGGCAATAGATAAAGCATTGAGACATACCGCAATACACCTTACTAATAAGTAAGCTGAAATAAGGACTAAAATTAGATAATTCGTCGAGTTAAGGAAGTAATTTTAGGAAATACAAAATTATAGACAGCCTAACGTGATACGAAAGTAACTTCCATCATTTCTTACCTTAAAGTCCTTTTGCACAGCAATGTTAACAATTGATCTTTATCATCTTCTTGAAGAATCTATTGCATCCATTATAACTTGGGCAGCATGCGTACCAAAGTGTACTTTGCAATAACTTTCATTTTTAAAATTAGGATCGAGCTTGTTTGTTTTTATTAATTCTGAAACCCTGTTTACTGCAGCAAGACAATCCATTCCTGATTTTCACGTAAGTATTATAGTACATCTATCACAAACACTGATTTTCGCATTAGTTGCGTATATTTCACCACAAAAGATACATTTATTGTACACCATTGATTTACCGGATCTTGTAGCATTTATGCCAAAATGAACTGTATTAAAACAGCTTATGCATAAATGTTGACCACACGTAGAATAACTATGATATTCTTCATTTTTCTTACATCTTTCGCACTGCGCCAAGTACTTTAAGAACACCTTTGTCGGTTAACTTTAGGATAATATATATCCACAATTAAATATCGATAACAAAACAAGTACCTTCAGATGTAAGCAAGTTAAACAAGGTTGTTTTTCCAGAGCTAGTGTAACCTACTAATGAGATGATAGGCATTTTGGTTTCCAGTCTATTTTGACGATAAAGCTCACGCTTTTTATGTACGTCATAAAGCTTGTTTTTAATAATAGAGATTCGCCTTTTTAGATCTCTGAATTTAACATCTACCATATATTCTCCCATACCACGCTTTCCAGGCCTTTCTGTACTGCCTGAAGTTAGTTTTGCATTTTTCCCTTACACGCGGCATTTCATATTTAATTTCAGCTCATTCAATCTGCAATTTTGCTTCTTTTGTAAAAGCTCTTGAATGAAATATGTTAAGTATTAGTCTCTCTCTATCTATCACCAGTACACCGGTTAATTTCTCCAGGTTGTGAATCTGTTTCGACGTTAAATGTTCATCAACAACTATTTGATCTGCTCTAGTTTCATTTACAAGGCCTTTGATTTCCTCAGCTTTACCAGAGCCGAGACCATATTGAGAATGATTTAGATACTTTTGAGTAACAACTTTTAGAATTTGATAACCTGTAACTGAATTCGATGACGAAGTTGACTCTACCAGACTTTTTGCTTCTTGGAGGCTAAAATCATCAGGGATGAGTTACAAGTATAACTTTGGTAGAATTCAGATTGCGCTCAAGACCAGTCCATATAATCTATCGTATTGTATTCATTTGTGTGTTTTCTTGAGCAAGTATGTGACGGATCTGCATTTGTAGCAATTGACTTAAAATCATCAGTACTTCGTTCAGGAACGTATAAGCCCGGAAATACTTCACCACAAGTCTTGCATTTTAACATAAGCATTGGCATTTTAGTTCATCATCATTTACATAAGTGTATAATACTTATTTAAATATAAGTGTAGTCACCATCTTAAAGGCCTCGTTAACTTTAATATTTCGACCAGTATATTCACAATGGTTACGATTTGCAGTATAAGTCATGTCAACCAACAACTTCGTTACAAATCAATATATGCTAATATGATAAGCAGACCTCTTCTTGCCATCAATTTAAGAATTGTATATCCCATCCGGAGCCAGAGTTAATACCACCAAGTCTTTGTCTCTATAGGTTGCTGCTGATAATATTTCTCTAACTCGCCTAATCTTTCTAAAGAATCAGGATTATCTCGAAGAATAGAAAAGGAAGAATCATTTCGGATTTTCTGTAAAAGCAAAAGAACATGATCATATGTAGCACCTTGTTTCATATCATAGTTAATTTGTCTACAGACATTATTTATTCTTCCATAACGTTTGTTATTTCTTTTTTCCCAAGAGGTTGCATTTTCGGCTAGTCCTTTTACAAATTTCAAAATTATTTTTTCCAAATGTTTAACATGCCAATCTATCATTGGAAAACTATTTTGTCTCAAAAGTTACCACGCATATAAATATATTATACTTATACAGATATAAATGTATTCATCATATGGTTCAGTATGTCGCATGCCACATCTTGATCTAATTAGTTTTGATAGGTAATGTGTAATTGTATTCTTTACTGTAGTCTCGGCACCAAATGTTTTAATGTAGAGGCTACAGTGTAATTAAGGAATATTCACTTCTTTCTAATAGAATGTTTCTTCTATTCTGTATAGTGCGGTATCGATATACGCGTTTGTAACCAGAGATGGTATTTTTAGCTGATGTTGTTTTGCAAGTATTGAATTTATATGATATAAAATTTCAATCCTTTTGTCAATATTATGTTCCTCGCTGCAGTTTTCGATGAGTTGTGTGATTATATTTTGGTGTTGATATGTAGCTTTCATTTGCTTCTTTTCTCTAATAATACTGTAGGATTATTAATAATATTAACCTTCAAAAAGGCGGCCGTCGATTATTTATCAGTATATAAACAATGATTTACGGCTAGTGGTACTTGGTTTAGTAATAGAGATAAAAATCATCAAAAAACTTACAAATTGTTAGTTTCCTTTGATGCCATTTGCAACAAGTACTGAATAACAACCTAAACCACATTCTTCGCAAATTGGTTTTGCTGCATTCTTACTACTGCTATTGTCAGCACTACCTATACAACATGGCTGTTTTAGCCGGCCCATATGATCTAACGACAATATGGCCCATGACGGACACTGTATCGGAGTAGTGCCTATGCCGCCCCAATTACCTTTCATCAATGATAATTGCTTTTCACTATTGATTATAAAACGTGGGTACTTCTTTCTTAAAGAAATGAGGCTGTCAACTACTTTGGTGCGTTTATCTCCAAAGGGCATCCATAAAGGATCATTTTTTACAAATGGTGTATGAAATTGAAAGCCTATTTTATTCACTTTATCCTTCCATTCTTCTATCAATTCTTTGATAGTGCTATAATTTAAAGAGTTGATT
>DATBHO010000046.1:0-4510 GCA_036557405.1 Nitrososphaeraceae archaeon | reverse complement strand
ACCAATTCCCAAACCTAAAAATCATAATCCCTGCTGCGATTGTAAGTAGTGACACTACCAAAGTTTGAGGAGCTACTAGAGTTTTTAATATACCAGGAGCTGATGAAATATAGGTACAATCATAGGTAACATTGCTGCAATTTTTTTGTACTGGAAAAATGACTATTACCAGAACTAGTAAAATTAGAAGAAAAGTCCCAATTAGAGAAAATACTGCACCAATCTTGATTATTTTGTCTATATATCTAGTACTCATTTCTGCGCAGAAAAAAAAAATTCAACTTTTGATCCTCTGTGGATCTATTGCTACAAAACTGTATAATTCATGCTTTGAAACCCGCTCAAATCTGTTATTAAAATACTGAAATGGAAGTAAATCATACATGTGTTTATCCCATAATTCATGTACTCCTTCGAAGTATACCTTTCTTGGTTCTCCTTTCATCCTTAAGATCTCATGAGACAATACATGTGATACCTTTGCACAATTTTTGTCCGCGTAAAATTTTGTCTTCTCTCTATCAGACACTGGTTGTTTGGACCTTTCCCAGTACGCTATACCAAAATTTTCTGAGGAATAGCCTTCCGTTTTGCAATCAGTCCAAAACGGTTTGAAATACGTGAGGTAGAAGTGGTAGGTAGTATTACCTCTACTGGCATGATCTCGAGACAAATATGAAATTGACATTCTGTCAAATAGCCTTCCGGGAATGACAGGCAGGATGTCGACCTTTACCTTTAGACTCACATTAAAGAACCGTTTAATCCACTGATGGAAAAATCGTGACATCAGAGAAACATAATACCAATCTTCGTTCTGCAGTTTAATCCATTCATCATTTTTTGCTACATATATGAAAAAGAGAGTAGGAGGCTGCAAGAACAGTAATTTAAAGAAAATATGCACATAAATACTAATAAACACAGATTTTAATTCTATCTTTTTTTAGTTAGGGGCAGTATTTTGTTAAATTGTAAAAAGTAGTCTAATGATATTGTATATGCACTTGTGTTAACTTCAAGATCATGGTAGGGTCGCAAAACTTATACACTCATTTTTAGAACCATTAAAAAGCGATGCAAAAGTGGGGTCGTAGCGAAGCCAGGCATCGCAACGGGCTCCAGATCTAACTAAGAGGGCTTTATTAGAGAATGAAACCCGTGGATCGAGGGTTCAAATGTTGTGCGTTATGCCACAACAGAATACATCCCTTCGGCCCCATTTTGATTTATTACAATAGCCTTTAACTGCTCTTTTTCTGCAAAAGAGTATGATGACTACAGCAAACGTAATTTTATCCAATTATTTCATTTTGCAAATGAATTCAATTATTTTAGACAATCTTCAATTGCTCGATAGGATCCAAAAGTTTTCTCAGCTTCAGGAATATGTTTTTGAAGAGCCTCGCCTGCAGATTCTATGAATAATGTCATTGGGTCTTGTTTCTTGAATAATTTCAAGAATGATTTTTTTGGATTATTTAATTTGTCAAAAAAAATCGTTGAACTATCTTCTATTATCACATCAGCTTCACTACAAGAGACTCCCTGATTCAACAGATGTTTTTCTAGCTTTGCAGCAAAACGTGCAAAGTGAATTGAGTACGTATCCTGATCTAGATTTGGCAATAACAACTATTTATCCAATCCATATTATTTAAAAATTTTTTTTACTGATCGATTTAGCGTTAACCAAGTACGCAGACATTGAGCTAATCGTGAAGTATTAATTCGATTATTCTTAGATTTAGACTAATATCTTCAATTTGAGGTATCGAATAGCTCAATAGTAATGCAAATGCAAATATTATTTAATTTATAAGGTGGGGAAGGGATTCGAACCCTTATAGATTCGCTAACTTCATAATTATTCTGCAGGCGAACGCATAGCCGCTCTGCCACCCCACCTTTCAATTACCTTGACAAATTTTCTCAATTTAAAGTCTTGTCTGGAGAGTAACGAATCTACCATCGCATCAACTAATGAACAAATAATGATATAATACTCAAATTACTGACTTTCTGAAAGTCTTGTAATTCGCTTGTCAATTGGATTATATTCGCAACCCAATGGACCACAATACCGTCCAACGTATTCAGCTTTTGGTCGATACAATGCCGGCTTTGGTGCTGCCTCGGCAAACTTTTCTTCGATCACATGAGATGCCCAACCTGAAATTCTAGCAATTGCAAAAATAGGTGTGAACAGATCCATTGCAATACCCAAGCCGTAATAAAGTGATGCACTGTATAGGTCTACGTTTGGATATATTGATTGTTTTCTAGTTTCCCAGAAATATTTTTTGGTCGTCTTTTCAACCCGTTCTGTAAGATCAAACCATGGAGTATTGCGATCTTTGTTCACCGTCTTAGATAGTCGATAAAGAACCTCGGCCCTGGGATCTGTGGTTTTGTAGACTGCGTGTCCCATGCCCATAATTTTCTCACCGTTTTCCAGTTTTCCAATAACCCATTTGTCAACATTATCTATTTTACTAATTTCTAGAAGCATTTTCATAACTTGCGTATTCGCTCCTCCATGTAATGATCCAGATAGTGCGGCTATAGCACCCGTAATAGATCCGTAAATATGTGCCTTTGTGGATGCTATTTCTCTTGCCGCAAATGTAGAAGCATTAAAACTATGTTCCGCATGAAGTATCAAACAAATATCAAATATTTTTGCCTCTTCATGATTCGGTTTGGTACCAAAAAGCATGAACAAGAAATTTTCTGCATTTGTCAATTCATTGGATGGTTTAATAATTTCTTTTCCATTTCTAATCCTATCCCAAACAGCAACAATAGTAGGAATCTTTGAGATCAGCATTTTGGCCCTTTTGATATTCATTTCACGCGAATCATCATGTATATCCAAATCATAATCAGGTAACTGGGAAATACAAGATTGAAGTACATCCATTGGAGAAGCGGTGATAGGTCTGTTTTTCAAATTTTGGTAAAGGGCGTCGGGAATTTCTCTGTTATTCTTCAGATCTGTAATAAATTCAGATAACTCTTCCTGTGTTGGAAGGTCGCCAAAGAGCAAGAGATAGGAAGTTTCCTCAAAAGTTGAGTGAGTAACCAGGTCCAAAATATCATATCCACGATAAATTAATTCGCCACGTTCGCCGTCAATTGAGCATATCCTTGTATCTGCTACAACGATATTCCTCAAGCCTATGTTCCTAGCATCTATGTTTCTCATGCCACTCATTGACAGCTATTACGTCAAATTTATATATTAAACTAATGCCGCTAGTCACAACCACGGAAGTGGTGAATCTGAAAGGCTATTACTTGTCCATAATTTTTATTGGTTAGTCTTCATCCATATATTTTTAAAATTATATTCTTGTAATAATTCTTATTTCTGCAATCTAACAAGCTCAGATATTTATTTCCTTTTGTACCTTTACTTAGTCCATCAGGATATTTCAGGGCTTCCTAAAAGAAAATTAATGAAATTTCGTGTTACGAAATAAAACTATACTTTGTTAGTGGGGTCCCACAGTTTCTTTTCATTGCTCTCATCCAAAAAATGGTTGTTGTTTCAAACTGGAGGAACGATTTCTCTTACGGAGAGTTTCTTGAAATCATATGTCACACCATTTGACTTGAATATCACCATCGGAGAGCCCCAATTTATTACTGCACCGGGTGTTTTGGCATTGCAATGCGTCATGTCATTACCCCAATTACCTTTATCTACCATTTCTTCGGCTTTTTGCCAGTTATTGTTATTATCTTTGTCCACATAGGATTCAAGTTTGATACTACCATCAGGTTGGTTGTACACTATTCCCTTAAAGCCAACCCATTTATTCATAGTAGAGCCAATATTTATTCCAGAAAATGGCTTAATGTCGTAATTTACGTGCCACATCTCTTTTTTGTATTTGAATTGACCCGAGGTAAAATCAATGTTATTGTGATAAGATGATCCACCACATCCCTCGTGTACATTCGTACTATGTCTCACACTTCTAGAAACAAGTGATATTTCGTTTCCACCACCGCTATTTCCTGTGACTTTGACGTACATAGTTATTTCAAGATTTTTCCAGTCTGTGGGTTTGTACCAGGATCCTATTTGGGCCAATTTTGAAAAGTCATAAGTTGGCAGAGTTGACCTAACTTCATCAGAGGGAAATCCTGAGCTTTTGGTAAAAGCTAACATCCTTGTAGTACCAGGCTTGAGATGCCAGCTACTACCATCTGAATTCTTAGAAATTTGAGCTCCGTTTCTATCAAACTGACCATCATCAGGATTTGTAGGATTGAAGAACCATGTTTCCCCACCAGATGCCGTATGATAAATCATCTTAATTCCATCACTAGCAGTGCCACCATCTCCTGTTGTTCCGTCTCCTCCTGTTGATGGTGGTTGCGGTGGACTGGTATTTTGTATGTCAACTTTGATTTCAGTAATACTTGCATAATTATTTTGAGTGTTACCATTTACAGTTACCTTTACATATCGAGCATCAATATTAGAAAGAACATATTT
>DATBHO010000045.1:0-19275 GCA_036557405.1 Nitrososphaeraceae archaeon | reverse complement strand
GAATTTGGAAATTAAACCAAACAAGAGATAAAGAAGCGGTATATAACTCGTCAGATAAAGGTGTAAAGCTGGTTGATTTTGATGGTAAAGGAAATTATAACAGTCCAAAATTTGTATGGGACAAACCTGTGGCACCCACAGCTATAGCATTTTTAGATTCAAATAAACTTGGTAAACAATATCAAAACGATATTTTAGTAGGTTCAGTAAAAAATGGAATAGTCTACCATTTTAAACTTAGTAATGATAGAAAATCGCTATTATTATCAGGTGATCTTTCTGATCTGGTATTCAACAAGAAAGATGATCCTACTCAAATAACATTTGGAAAAAATTTTGGGATAGTCACTGATTTAAAAGTTAGTCCATATGACGGCTATTTATATGTCGTATCAGCGATCAAAGGTGATAAAGGAATAATTTATAGAATAGTTCCTAACTTTTGAGTTTTTAACACGCACTTAGCAGTCAAAATTTATATTCTAATCTATACCGATCTGATTTTGAATTTTGTCGGTAGATGTTTAACTTGCAATGGCTTTTTCTATTATCTTGAAATATTTGGTTGTTTGAATTTCCCCGTTTTGTGTAACCTTCATGATATTAAAATTTGGAGCAGGATGTGGGACGTAATTCCAATTCCAAAATGCAATACCCCATACGCCCATTTTCTTGAAGTCATTTACAAGTGTATCGGCCTTTAGTTGGTTCAGATCGGATTTAACCGGATCTATATGAAACATCATGTTTCCGTTCTCATTTATCTTTTCCTCTCTAGAGACCTCATTCCACTCTCCTACGTACATAGGTACATTGATTATTTTGCTAGCATTTGTCAAGATATCGAGTTTGTCACCCTGGTAAGTATTCGGATTTGGCATCCCATATACTGATATTTTGAATACCACATTATCTTTATTGTTAGGAGCCATTTTCGCTAAATTATCTGGAGTAAGATTGATTGCTGTATTTTTAAAACTAATGGGGACATTCATACTGTAAACTATGGTCTTATCAGTTATCTTTCTCAACGCCGTCGTAATAAAGGAATTGAATTTTCCTATTTTGTTCCACTGATCAGGACTATGAATCTGTGGTTCATTCAATATTTCATATCCAAGCGTACTCTCATGTTTGTCTACAGCATTAGTTACCTTCTTTAGAAAATTAGCGTAAAGGTTCCATCCATCTCTCCCATTAGTGTCACTCACGTTCCTATTCCACCATTCTGTCCACCAAATCTTGGCAGGAAGGTCAACCGTTGTTCCTCCAAGGCCATATGTTCCTAATTCATGCTGAAATAGTTGTTTAGGAAATCCTGTTCCGTTACTGGGATCAAGCCAACTAGAAGTGTGAAACTGATGGCTATCATATATTACTTTTAATCCCCATTTATCTGCCAATCTTGCAACCTTCTTTAACTCCTTCATAAATAGTGATGGGTTCTTTTCATATGCCTCCCAATAAAAGACGTATCTTATGTGATTCATACCTGCATTAGAAATGAGTTTAAAGCTATCATCGTAGTAAAGTTCTGGAAATGGAGTAGAATACCTTAGGTTTTGTAGACTGGTATAATATCCCCTTACGTTTACACCGACGTAGGGAATTTTTTCATCTATTTGATTCTGATTCTGTTGTGCAGCGTTTGCAATAAAATAAGAAGGTACAATTAAAAAGTTTAAACTGATAATAAGAATCAACTTGACAATTATATTCATTTAGACCTAGTTGCCGTGTGTACATATATTATCTTAATTATCAATACTAATCAGAAATCTTAAATAGAGCATTATTCGAGGATAAATTCTCTTGAAAAATGATCTATCATAGTGTTGTAGAACAATTGACAAAAGATTATCCTTTTCCATGCCTTCTTGCATGCTGTGGGTTCAGGAGGAGCAGGACTATACAACTTCACTGCTGTATCACCATACATTGTAGATCAGATCGCGGGTCATGGATTTCTCAACGTAGAGATTAATAGTTCTTCCAAGGAATCAAAATTGACAGGTACGTTTATCGAGAACATTGATGTGAATACAAAAGATCAATTTAGCATCACTAAGCAAAAATAATTATTTGAATATTACAAGAAATTATCAATTCCAATTTGGAGTGGTTATTTATCTAGTCCCAGCCGTCCTCATATGGATTTTCAACATTTTGGACAATATAATCGGAGTAAGGTAAATCTGTATTTACGTTTTTAATTCGGCCTTTATCATTAATGATATCGTCATTAAGCCAGGCGTGAGCATAACCATTCTCTGCTAGAACGACAAGGCCGATCACAGATATAATGAGGACAGATATTGAGGCCATCAAGAGTAAATTTGAGACTATTTTATTCTGTGTATTCATTAGTAAGATGTTTTCGCTAATAATATATTTAAGTCGAGGCTCAATGTTTTATAGCAGAAATTATACATGAATTTTGTACTAAGTAGTATAAAGTGGGCGTATTAGCATCATAAGAAAATTCTCGATGCCCGATTATCAAGGCACTACCAATCAATAGAACCATAATTGATTTCCATAAATCTATCCTTGAATCTACTAAAATTTTACTTTGGTAATATTCGATAAACTTTGCCCTGCCCTATAGATACTATATACAAATAACCATCTGGCCCGACCGTAAGATCCGTAACTCCACTAAACCCATCACCAAATACTATGTCCTTGGCTTCAGGATTGATTGGGTTTTCAATAAATCTCCCTGCAAGGCTCTTTGGAAGTAAAAGATCGTCCCTTTGATTATTCAATTTGAAGTGGTATATGCGTCCATTGTGTACGTCACCAGCAAACATATCGTTTTTATACTGCGGTCCCAATTTATCCGAATCCAAGAATACTATCGAAGTAAGCCCAGTGCCCCTAGCCCAAGATATTTTAGGCTCTTCGTACTTTCCTTTACCACCAAATGTTACCAATTCGTTTGGATCAAATTGCTTTAGTGAAGATGAAAAGCCATAAATCCGCGCCCAGCCGCTGTTAAATCCAGGATGCACTAAGTTTATCTCATCCCCTTCATGTGGCCCATTCTCAGTGTCCCATAGGGAACCTGTTATAGGATCAAATCCCAACCCAAAACTGTTTCTAATGCCATACGCATAATACAGTCGTAACGGCACGGAATCTCCCAATATACCTTCTCCGACAGGAGATCCGTCTTGAGTTATTCTTAATATACCACTCCGTCCATCAGTGGCCACTCCATTTTCATAGTTTTGAGTCTTTGTCGCAGTAAAACCCGGTCTAAACGAGCCATCAATATCTCCTACTGGAACATATATATTCTGATCAGGACCGATTTCTATTGCTCCTCCATTATGCCGTGGTCCAGGGATTGCTGGTAAATCTAAAAGTAGTTTAGGGTTTACAAGTTTATTATTTTCCAATTCGTACCTATAAAGGCGATTTCCATCTGGAAGTTTACCTTTCCTATCGTCACCATCATTACCATCAATTTCGGTAAAGTAGAGGAATACATAGGTCGTGGAACCGTTTTTGGATACTGCAATACCACACATACCTCTTTCATCGGAATTTGCCACATTCACGTCGAGTAGTGGTTCTCCTGAAATTATTCCATCGTTTACTCTCATCACAATTCCCTTATCTTTTTCCAAGATAAGAAAATCATCAGGACCTACAAAGGCCATTGTTGTAGGCAATTCAAGTCCCTTTGCTACTTGCTCAACTTTGAGATGTGAATCAAAAACTTGTGGATTACTGACACTTAAATTAAATGGCCGTTCTCTTAGTTGTTGTCCATAAGTTTGAACTATATAAAAAGTAGAATTACTGATGATAAATAGAACAAAGATAATAAGAATATATTTTTTGACCAGGATTTCCCAAGGCAACTGCCAGTTCCCGTTTACAGCAAGTGATTACCAATATTAATTTTCGTTCGCCCTGTTAAGAATCCTCGGGAGAAATTGTAGACATAAACGTGTAAGAGAATCCTGTTAAAAGCAAAGTAGAGAAGACTAAAAAACGAGAAAAATCTGCAGATCAAAAATTAAATGAAAGTTCTCCACACTGTTTGGATATTGTTAGACAGACTATGATTGTAGATAATGATCAATACTACAGAACACATTGGAAGAAATGCGGTGAATGATTAGATGGCCAAATTTGTGGTGAAGGTGGGGAAATAGGTAAATGATTATCTTGTAACTGACTTGCCTCGACATTCTTGGTTGTAATGCTAATAATTTAGATGTCCTATTTTATGTATTCACTAGGCTATAAGGATCTCTTAATATATTACTAGATATTAAATAAACAATCATGAAATGTGGGACTGCGTGCAAATTAGTCGCATTAGTACTAGCATTTTCAATATTAACACTAGCGGGACCCAAATTTGGTATTCAAACATACGCACAGAGCGAAAATAAATCAGAAAAAATGGGAATGACAAATAAGAGTAATGCGTCTGCTCCTGCAGGAAAAATCCCTTCAATGTCAACACCAGGAGAAAAGACATTTTACATATTCACATCAGAAGTTGAGAACGTTGATGAGAATAAATTAAAAGTTGCAGGAGACTCATTTTCTGTGCATACACTTGTCGTAAATAAGGGAGACAAAGTCATTGTCAATTTCTATAATGTAGATGACGTTAAAACAGAAAGACATTCGTTTACTATAGGCGATCCGTATAAAGTGGACATTGATCTTGGATTCGCTCAGAACGGAAATGCAACATTTACAGCAGATCAAGCCGGCATATTTACTTACTATTGCAGATACCATCTGCCGGTTATGACGGGGCAATTGGTAGTACTACCATAGCAGAGCTACTTTCTTTTTCTTTTTTTATTTAATATTATAGTCTTCAAACTTAATCTTTAAATTGGTCACAAGTACACTTTAAATAATAATTTATCCCATGCTTATCCGCGAAATGATGTTCTCTTAAATGATGACAAATAACAAATTTATCAGACCCTTTGGCCAATGATAATAATAATTTATTCTATACATCCTTTTAAAAATGAGGTAGAATTACTAAAGAAATTTTAATTATTGTTAAACCATTGTACTATAACCAATGTCAAGTGATATCGAACGAATTGGATACAAATTTCTTCTAAACTTTAATGAAAATGTCATGAATTCATTCCAGGTACGGCTCTGGAGAATCGGGCTCGTTTATATCTTGCTGCGCTACATTTTTTAATCTGTTAATGCGCCTTCTCAGATGAAAAAGATAGAAACTTCAATCCTTTAAGTTTCGTATGCCGGTAATAGTCGATCAAGTTTTACTTTTTCATCCTATAGAGATTTCTACGTGATATAATCACTGGCTTGTTATCTTTCAGTCTATGAATTTCAAAGTCTATAGACAATATACCGTAGCCGCGATCATCAATCTCAGTTTTATTTGATATAATATACTTGACTAAGAGTTCCTCTCCAGGATGAACCACATCTACAAATCTGGTTTGTTTGTAGTTCCATGAGGGATCCCCATCCATGCCGTACAACATTATAACATTGTCAGAAAACGCATCTAGCCTGGTCATCTGCCCTTCCGCGCGTGCAAGTATACTTCTACCTGAAAGAAATATTCCTTCAATTCCTTCCTTTACTGCCAACCCGATATCTTCTAACAAGATATTTCTTGTTTTTGTAAATGACATATACGTGTCAGCTTCGGCGCTGCTTATTGTAATGCGAGTTTCAAACGTTTGTCCAATCGTGAAATCTGTAAATCTCAATTTTTAAGTATCAAATCATAGCCTGTCATGTATATTGTTTTATCTATGGTGTGGCTAATAACTGAAGATTGGATCCAAGTTTTTATCTGCTAGTAATGAATCAAAGAATATTTCTAAAATTCAGTTAAATTTTAGCTGCTGAAACCCACAAAATAATAAATTCTCAATGCAGAGTGCTTCTATTCCACGATCTTTTGAGTTATCTAGAATAAAAAAGAAGGTAGGCTGTATGTATCTCTGCAATCCCTAGATAACTATAAATCTACTCATTAAATACCATAAGAAAGAACATTTGTCGAAAAATAACATCAACGACGTATTTAAGAAATTGACTGAGGGTTGGGTTGATGAATTTTTTTAGACAACTCCACATATATATTAGCAGATTCTTTAACCAATATGGCTAATTCCGCTTATTGCATCTGATAATGTCGTTTGCTTTCCTTTTTTTTAAATCCAAATTTTTATTCCTTTCTAGAATTTGAATAAATTATTACGGAGAACTATTTATCATGCAATCAATGGAATTTTTATCGTCGTTCCCGTTTTATGAAACTGGTAAGTATACAATATCTGAAGTCTCGGAAGTAAATTTCATTCCTATAAAGCCCTTTTTTTCCCAAGTTTAGTGCAACAATGACTTCTGCTTCCGATGGAAATTTAAAAATTAAGTCTAAATTCGGATCCGTTAATTACAAGCTATTGAACTGGATTATGCATTCCAAATATTTTAATGGTGAAATGATCTTTATCTGTGTTCTCCCTATTTTCGAAAAACGTTCCTTTCAATGTAGTGCAATTATTTGTTACATCAATATTAACAAATCCATGACGTCATAAATTGCTTAATAGCAAATGGGTGCTAAGATCCGCAAGTAGATTGCTTCATGCCTTCCAGTAGACGCACCAGATGGAGTTGATGCCACGACAAATATACCTGAAACTGTGGTCACCCTAGCCTCAACCGTTGGATTTCCACGAGAATCCAGTATCTCGCGACCCCTTATAGATGGGATGCATGATGCAAAATCTAATTCCACGAAAAACAAGCACCGTTCTTTAAAGATTGATTATTTTTTGTATGTTTCATTTACAAATCCCAAATGCTATACCCGGCGTTTTAGTTCTGCAAAGACCTAAGAAAGCCATCGGTATTTCTTGGTGAGTATTAGTTCGACAAATTAACATTTCTAATAAGGTCAGATTTATAATTTGTTCGTATCGAGCTTGGGCACCCCCTACTTTAGCTAATATGTAAAACCTCATTTTTGCTAATTGATGAGCTAGAAAAAATGAGTGTTACAGACCAGACATCTTTGTTACACTTGATGGAGACAGGAATAATTTCTGAAACTAAAATTAACAAGACAATACAATTAAAACTAACGTCATGGGTCTTTGCGACTGCTAATTCATATGAGAAAATAATTCAACCTCTCTTGTCAAGATTTGCGATATTGGAAATACCAGAATATACTTTCGGCGAATTCTCAGAAATAGCCGTTACAAGACTTATACAAGAGGATGTAGATGCGAGTACTGCTAAGCTCATTGCTGAGAAGGTTTGGAATGAATTCGGCTCAAAAGACGTGAGAGACGTAATCAAAGTAGGAAGACTCGCTAGTTCGAGTGAAGAGGTTTCCTTTGTTGTTAAAATCTTAAAGAAAAGGACATCAAAATCACAATATTCTTGTGGGAATTACCTATAAGACTTAATCGACTTTTTTTAGCTTACTTTACCTTCCAGCAGCCTTGTGAAGGAAAAGTGTAGGTGCAGTAGCTGCAAGTTATCTATGTAGATGCAATTTTAGCGAACAATCCTGACATATAATGGCTTTTTGTTCTTTCAGTCTTTGCACAATCAAAAAGATTTATCGTGGATATATTTGCAGTATTGCCGTCTTAATAACAAGTCTATCCATTGGTTATGGGCTAAAATATCTCTCATTAAATCTATGTATTATAAAATACAGTAATCTTGCTTGTTCGATGAAGCTTCATCTTAAGAATTTCTGACAATAAGAGTCTTAGAGACCGTGTTTTTTACTGTATTTATTTTTCTTTAATCTTAATTTTCAAAAATGAAGATTTTCATCAAGCTAGGCAGTTGCAAAGACTTGTCCAAAAGTATAGCAGGGGTTTTCCCATGCTGCCAAACACGTCAGCGAGTTTATTGAACTAGTATATGACACATTTACAAAATTCTGAATAATCTCGGAGGGTCAGTCGAGTTATCATATTAGCCGGCTTTTTCCATTTAGATGACTATCCCATGTAATATCTTGCATATTATTACACCTAGCCTCCAGAGAAGTATGTGTGAAGAGTATTTCTTTACCAGGGTGCACAGCTTGACAGAACAAGATGAAGATACTGATGATTTGAAAAATGATTGTGATGCCAACTGATATTTCTCTCCTTAACTTTGTAAAAACAAGTATATGAATTCCTATACATATTGCGGTCACCGGGATTACATTCCATCAAGACAGAGAAGTTAAGACTTGCGGCTAATCTAGAGTTGAATTCAATCAAAGTAAAATGCTGGTTTCATGAGTTACTATATAAATTGTAAAATTGTTGTAAAACAGTATTAAGAATGAACAGTATTGACAGCATTGACACTGTATCTTGACTATTTCTAAATACTTTCTGCATAGTGCTTCAAACGTATTTAGTTAACTGATAGGAACCATCGCCTAAATTTTGGGATTAGTTTGGTTCATCCAACAATCGAAACATACCTCAATGTCAAGTTGATATATTTCTATTTCATTTTTATTACATATTTGACATAACTCTTCCACATATCCAGTGGGCATTAGTAGATATATTATATCGTTCTTATCAACTAAATTTTGTGCACGTGTCAACAGAAATGGTCAAATATTAAAATTTCGTACATTTAGCTCTAATTTTAATATTTTATAAAAAAATGCTTTTGAACAAACCGGGCGGAATTAAACCGTACTACTCCCCACCCCCTCCTTGATTAGTAATTCTACTTTTTTATATTATGTTCGACAAGAAATTATTGGACAAAAGAGACTGGTGGGTTTATTTGGTTGTCTTTGTTCATATAATCAAATTAGCTCCTCCCACCAGTTATCTTTGCTCTAATATTTTTTTCACTAATTTTTGGTCGTTCATATCAATTTTTCATGATAAAAGTATTTTTAAGCTTAAGTTATCTTATATATTGAACTTATCGGTATAAAAAACATAAATAGAATATTTGGGGTCTATAGTAACAAGAGTATGAGACTTGATCAAGCCAAGACAAGTGCCAACATTCCGTCCAAAATTATTGATAATCTCTATTATGAGCTTCATTTTATTTTTGATGCCGTATACAAGCGCGATAGTTTCTGCTACTCAACTACGGTTCATTACTGACTCGAGTTCAAGTTATAGTCCAGCGTTACTTTTAGATACTGCGACTAATACTTCGGTAATTAATGTATCATCATTGACGAGCTCTCCTCAATCTATCATAAACAATATGAGAAACTCAAATGAAACTTTACCTATACCAGGAAAACAGCCACAAATCTTGCCAAACAAGAATTACATATTTTCTGAAAATAAGAGTGAAATCTCAACACCAAGTAACAACTCTCATAGAGGAGAATTTGGCAAAGGAGTAAGGATTGCTGTAGTTATGCCTACATTTACTGCGGCAGCATACGACCATTCATTCTACGTATTTTACAATAAGTACATTAATGTTACAAAAGGAGTAAATATCACAAAAGACTTGAATTTGCTTTCCAATAAAGTTACCAACAAACCATCTCTAAGTGCATCAGGGTTTGCCATGCTGTACTTGCTTGGAAATCTAAAATGGATAAGACCGGATGCTAATATTGAGTTTTTAACAGATCAGGATGTTGATGCAGGCTCCATATTACAAGCAAATGGAAGTAATGCTTATGATGTCGTAATTCTAGGCCATCAAGAATACGTTACTCAAAGAGAGTATGATAATTTTAAGCAATTTGTAGAATCTGGAGGTACAATGATTATTTTGGATGGCAATGTTTTTTATGCAGAAGTCAAATATGATAATAATACAAATACATTAACACTTGTTAAAGGTCATGGCTGGGCTTTCAATGGCAAGTCTGCTTGGCGCAGTGTAAACGAAAGGTGGGAAAATGAGACAGCGCAATGGGTTGGAAGTAATTATATCAGTGATATAGCTAAATTTAGTAACAACCCCTTTGGCTACTCACCTCATGAAGAACAATATATAACAAATCCCAAAGATATAATATTACTAAATTATAATGCAACGTTACCATCTGGTAATAACAACACAACCGGAAGCGTGGTAGTTGCAACATATGAACTGAATTATCTAAAAGGAAGAGTAATTGCTCTTGGCCTGTATTCAGATGACATTATAGTTAACGGTGCCTTTGATCGTTACTTTGATAGTTTGATTCTACAATATGCCGTTAGAACACAAGATTAATTACAATTAAGTTGAGAGGTTAGCTATATCTGAACCAATTTATTTCACTATAGATGTATGACACAAACTCTTTTTGCGAATTTGGAAAATTCCACAATATACGGAGTATTGAAATATTCGTAAACCAGACAATTATGATACATCGAATTATTCAAGGGAGGTATACAAGTATGGATACTATTTTTCTTATTAAAATAGAGCGCAATACGACTAAATTTTTGGTACTTATTCTCATTCCGCTTCGTATTTAGGTGAATTAGGACAATGAATGAGTTAAAGTTGACTAGATTCGATTATCACCGAATGCGAAACGTACCAACAGTAATTACCATATAGAGTAGAAAGCTTTACGCTACCAAATATTTCACTTTATTCAATAGTTACCATATAATAGTTAATTAAGATAACTTAACAATATTAAGTAAGAGATTTATACATTTTTGCCCTATAATAAACTAAAATGTCTCTAAATATGAAACAATCAACAAGGTTACTTATTAGTAGATACAGTCCAATGATATCACTCGCTATTTTGGCCGTCTCGTTAATATCATTGCCAGCATACGCACAACAAGCTAATTTTGTAGCAAGCTTGTCAGGTCAGAATTTATCGCCTAAAGTCAATACAGCCGCTACCGGAACTGCGAAATTTAGTGTGGGTCCTGATGGGAATATGGTTTATGTAATGGACGGTAAAAACATTAAAGGAATCATAGGAGCTCATATTAGTCTTAAGAACGGTACTGACTTGGCGCAAGTATTTAATCCCTATGTGGAGATTAACGGAAAGGCTGGAATTCCTACTGGTGAGGTGAATGGACAAATATCTAAAGGCGTTATTACCGCCAATGATCTTAGTGGTCCACTGAGTGGCAAGACCATTACTGATTTAGCTAATCTAATGAAAAATAACTCAATCAACGTTGTCATTCGCACCCAAGCCCATGAGAACGGAGAAATTCAGGGCGCCGTAACTCCATCAACAACTACTCAGAAACAACCCATATAGGCAGTTCAGCTGAATATAAGGTAACATTGTTAATCACGGCATATATCCTACTTTTTTGAAGGTTTACTATAGATGTTACAAGAAAACTTGAATCTAGAAAATGTACTGGATAAGAAGGTCAGAGCAAAAAAAACTCTGGTAGGTTCCATCGAAGCTAAGTCTGATAGTTTCATCTTGGTTACTTCACCTACTGGTATAAAATACAACATACCAAGATCACATATCGAACGAAAAATTGGTAACGAGCTAATGCTTGATATTTCATTTAATGAATTACGGAAATACAGGACTACGGTAGGTTAATATCCTAAATGGGTTAAAATAAACACTCATAATTAGGCTGAATGCAATGGCTGATAAAAGGAATGAAAATTTCCGTTCTGACACTAACGAAGAAAACTGGATATCCCGATATTCATTACTGGTCGGAAGAGTAGCTGGAGTACCTGTTTATATAAATTTTAGTTCCGCGTTTATTGTTATTCTTATTGCTTGGACATTATCTAGTACGATTTTACCAAACAATTATCCGGGCTTAGTGCAAGGGACCTATATAATAATAGGCGTAGTATGTGCTTTAATCTCACTAGTTTCCATTTTGCTTCATGAAGTGGCCCATTCTGTTATAGCTGGAAGATATGGAATCAAATTTCAGAAGATAACGCTATTTGCATTGGGAGGAATTGCTCTAATTCCCGATGAAATAACTGTTCCTAAAAAAGAAATATGGATGGCGTTTGCTGGTCCTTTAATAAGTTTCATTATTTCCGGTGTTTCCTTTCTTCTTTGGTTCACATTCATTCAAAGTCATATTTTCAATTCACAAAATTTTCCCATTGATGCGATCTTTTTCTATAGTGCAGCGATTAACTTCGTCATCGGTCTTTTCAATCTTTTACCCATATTTCCATGTGATGGGGGAAGAATATTGAGGTCTATTCTGTCCTACCATACTCACGACCACATTACGGCTACACTATCTACTATAAGGATAGGCATGATTATCTCAATTTGTATTCTTATAACAGGCGGGGTTATAGGTTTCAAGTTTACTTTTGTAGGTGGTATTTGGTTAATGTTGGTTGCTTACTTCTTGATGAGAGGTTCTAGAGTGTACTACGATCATTATCAATGTTTGTTGTCCAGAAATTAAATTGCATTCATCTTCAATGGTCCATCTCAAAAAAAACTTAATTGGCTTAGAGCATGTGTACTAGAATTACCTTTATACTTCTCTAGATTTATAAGCATATTCAAAATATTGATAGAACAGTTTTAACAATCTCTATTGAATATATAATATTTATAATTGGAGAAGGTCATCACTGATGGTGGAAAACAAAACTACCAAGTTGCAAGCTAAAAAGGAAAAAACCATTATTGATAAAATTTCTAGAGTCGCTAAAGAATTGAGCTTTCCTGATGATAGAATGACTTTCATAGAACACATGATCTACCTAAGCAAACTGTTGATAAAGTATGATCTAATTAGATCAACCACATACAGAACTGTAGATGAAAAGGCACAAGACCCTACATACTTTGTCGCAACGTACTTTGATACTAAAGATATGGACCAAGCATTATGGGTACACAGAATGATAAGACTTTTGGCTAGGTATGTTCTTCTTTACGATAAATTTTTTGAGACAAAAAATGACAGTTATTTTTTGCTGGCAAGAAAAGTACGTCAGTCTATAGACAAGGTCATTGCGAGTGAAACTGATAGACATCACCTTAAGTATTCAATAGATTTTTCATTAAAACAATTCTGGCCATTTTGGAAATTTGAGCAGGTTGTAAAAAGTCGTATACTTGATGGCAACACTTTTTCTTATAATGAAATAAGAAATTTTAGTCTATCTAAATCGTCAGATGCATCAATAATTTATGCAAGAGTATTAGATTCCAAATTGCCGAGCTTTAATGAAAACGTTTGCCTAGTTCTCCATTATAATCAAGCGTTACTTGATCTAATGGACGACTGGAATGATATGGAGGAGGATGTCCGAGGAGACATGCCTAATGTTTTTGTTATGTCCGCTCTTGAGAATGTTCCCTACAACATAATAAAAAAATATAGCATTATCAAGTTAAGGAATATTATAAGAAATTCATTAGATTCATTCGAATCACCAATTATTAGATTGATAGATGAGTATCACGCATCAATCAAAAAAATTTCTATTCCTAGTAATCTGGTCTTCATAAAAATGGTATCGGATCATCATGCTAACGCTTTAAGTCAGACGATATCATCATGAAATGCTCATGAACAGAAATCGTGGTGAAATAAGAAGCTATTTATGAATCAAAATCGATTAGAAGAAGAAAATGTAACATGAATAATTACAGAATGAGAGAAAAAGATTCTGCGAGCTTGTGTGTAAATTAAGTTACTTATAATGTCCATAGCTAACCTCAAACTCGATAAGATAAGTTTATTTATCGTAGATATCATAATCGATATTATGAGAGGTAGATGGGCGGCTGCGGCAGTAGGTGCAGGGGTAGCTAGAAATCGGGCTGCTGGACAAGCGCAAGCACAAGATCAAGCTCACCAGGCTGAAATAGCTCAGTTAAATGCACAACACGAAAAAGAGATGGCACAAATGCAACAGCAAAACGTACAACAAAGTCAAAAACCATCCGGCCAGGAAGATGTAACCCAGAAACTGCAAAAATTAGCGGATCTTAAAAAGCAGGGAATCTTATCGGAAGAAGAGTTCCAGAAACTAAAAATGGAATTATTAGCCAAATTATAAATTCCAGCTTAAACTATTTTACTCAAAATTTTTTTACTTGATAGAACCTTACGGTATTTAGACGATATACTTCTAAGCTGTTCTAAGTATGTAATCCACCTAACGACTATTTAGTTGGATCATTTGGTAGATCTTTTGAGAATCAGAATCATGGGATTTTTGAATCAGTTTTGTAGGATTCCTTTATTTTAATAGCTGAAGGGAAACCTTTAATGGTAGCTGTATAGGAATCAGGGGTATGGTAGAAGCTGATAACAAGACGATTGCTCAAAGATTTGTTCAGACAGTGTTTAATGAAGGAAAAATAGATGAGGCAAAAAACTTTGTTACTCCTGATATATCATATCATGGGGTGGAAGAAGTTAAAGGTCTGGAAAATTTCAAACAGTTAGTAGGCGATGACCGCAAGGCATTTCCTGATATGAACATCACGATACTAGATGCGTTTGGGGAACAAGATAAACTTGCGATGAGATGGAGTTTAAAAGGCACATTTTCAAAAGAATTTGCCGGTCACCAACCAACTAATGAGAAGTTTGAGACTCAGGGAGTCGAGATTTTCCATTTTCAAGATGGCAAAATCAAGGAAGCATGGACAATATTTGGAAGCATGGAGAATTTCAAATAACCACTCCGGCATCCCTTAATGATATTACGCGAGCACAGACAGAGCCTGCAAGACAATAAAAACGTACTTATATTTTCTTTTTTATCACTTTACTGAATATTGACATCTACAAATGATTTTCAAAGAGTTTTAATATTCCAGGGAGGTGGGTCACTTGGAGCGTATGAAGCTGGGGCTTACAAGGCATTTTATGAATTGGCTTCTGAAAGAGACAAAATTATAGGAAGAGATGATAAACCGTTATTTGATATTGTTGCCGGCACTTCCATAGGTGCTATGAATGCATCTGTACTGGTAAGTTATGTGAAAGAAAAAAAGACATGGAGAGGATCTGCAGAATGGTTAATTGAATTCTGGGAACATCTAGCTACTGAATCAGCTGTTGATAAAATGCCAGGTTTTACTCAATGGTGGGATTATTGGCATCATCTTAATGATGTTGTAGCGACCAGCGAATCTGCTAGAAGGTATTACAATACAAAGCAGTTCATATTTAAAGGAGTACCTAATGTGTTCATACCTTCTCAGACTTTGAGAGACAAGACGTTTTTTGATCCATCTAATGTGTGGTATCTTTATAGTAACGGACCATTAAAGCAAAGTCTAGAGAAATTTGCAAAATTTCCGATAGCGACCAGTTATGAGAAAAAAGAACCCAGACTGCTCTTGGTGGCTGTAGATGTACAGGAAGGAAGCACAGTAGTGTTTGATAGTTATGAGAAACAGGATGGTAGTCGAAAAACTGAATATGGTCGTTACGGTCCTGAATTTGCACATGATCGTAATGAAGGATTCGAACACGTAATCAGGTATAATAATGGGATAGAGGTTGAATTTGTTCTTGCTAGTGGTTCTGTACCTGTCAACTATGACTATAGCAAAATAATTGTTGAAAATTATAGTAACGAAGACAAAATCAAAACTGAAAATGTAACTGAGAAAAAATCGCAAAGTAGAAAAAGCATTAATAAGAAAGAACGCTACTTTTGGGATGGTGGGATTATTGCCAATACCCCATTAAGGGAGGCCGTGTTGGAACACCGCAGATATTGGCATTTCGTTAGAAAATCTGAAGTTCCACTTCTACGTGCTTTTATAATTAACGTACACCCCATTAAACAAGAACATTTACCGGATAATTATGATGGAGTTGTAGACAGAAAAAACGACTTGACATATCATGACAGAACTCTGTTTGATGAAAGGATGGTAATAATGATAACGGATTATGTCAGCATCATCAAGAAACTAATTAAGCTGGCTGACAATAATAAGATCAGCAAGAGCATGGTCGACAATATTTTTAAGGAGCAGGCCCTATCGAGAAATTTTATGACTGAGAAGCATTCTACATATGGAGATCTAATAGAAAATATGGTCTCCGTCGATCTTGTAGTTAGAGTAGAGCGAAAAAACGATATACACACAATAGCAAATAAAACTTTTGATTTCTCAGATACTACCATACACCAGCTAATAAGAGATGGATATGAAGAAGCATTAGACCAAGGATCTAAAATAATTAAGCAGTGGCTTTCTGAACGCAACTAAATTATGCAATAATTGTATGAGTCAAGGTTAGATAAGCCTAAATGAATTTGCAATTGCTGATATAGTGTCTGCCACAAGAGTATCGTTTATTTTTGTAGTTTCAGGCATTGTTTTTATACCATGTCGTTGACTTGAGGAAATAAGCTGAATCTTATAAAAGGTATGGTACTCAGCTAGCGAGAGCAAACGATCTCGGATCTAGTAATTCAAACTCATCAAGGAATGTATTCCAAACTTCTTCTGGCAGGTGACTTCCGTCTACTTTGCTCTTCCTCCATTCGTCCAGATTATTAATCGCTTTTTTAAAACGATCTATACTCATTACCAATCCGTAATAATCCCTTACTCTTTCTAGGGTGGTCTTGTAATGTTCTTCATTACCGGACGCTGTGGCATCAGATATTAGTGCCACATCGTATCCTATGTTAAATCCTTCTCTTAGTGACGTCTCCACGCAAATCGAAGTATCGATACCTGCAAAAATTAGCAAGTTAATACCCTCGCTCTGAAGCCAGACTCGTAATTCCGTATCTTGGAAAGCTGAATCTCTCCGTTTTATTACTACATGATCCTTCTCGGTTGGCTTTAGTTCGTCAATCGTAACTCCGTCCCATGTCCCTCTTACGCAAATCGGAATCTTTAGTCGCTCTTGTCTTGTTTTTGGCAGAAAGTTGTGCACTTTAGTTAGTACGTCAATTCCACTAGCTTCCTTAACAGCTTCGGTATAAAAAATAGGAATATCTTTACTCCTACAGAAATCAATTAAATCCCTAAGCTTGGGTATTATCTCTCTGTAGTTCGAGGTATTCATTCCCAACTTATCATATGAGCCATCTTTGCTTACGAAACCATTCTGCATGTCTACAACTATCAAAGCAGGTACAATTTTACGGCCTGATGGAAAACTCGCTTGAAACATTTTCAGTGGTCGTTATAATATTGAAATTATATAAGCGTATCCTCTTGGTACCCTCAGTCACTACTGGTTCTATTTTTCAAAAATGTTCATCCTTACGGACGCTAGTCTTAATTTCTAAATTATTTAGTGGATGCCAAGACACTCGATAGCTAAAGAACATACTTAAATGCAGGTAAAAATCCTGTATTTCATGGCCGAAAGTGAGTTACTGGTAACCTTTATGCTCGGCTTGAGCCTGTTATTAGTTGCTATCTCGGCCGTGCACCGTTATACAAGAACCTTCATTATACCCGGAGTTGCGATTTTAATGCTTCTTGGAGCAATGTTAGCAATAGTCCCTATTATTAGTCACGAGGTAGACAAGTTTTATGGGATAATTGAAACTATACCTGAAATAGTATACTTGGTCATTATTCCTATATTGATCTTTGATTCTGGACGCAAATTATCTGTTGGACAGATGAAAAATGAAGCTATACCAATTGGCTACTTTGCAATTATAGGAGTAATACTAACTATACTAATTATAGGAATTGGAGTTAATTTTATATTCCACATTCCATTAATCGACGCATTACTCCTCGGGACTATCCTTGCTGCCACCGACCCCGTAGCTGTGGGAGTAATATTTAAAAAGTTTCCAATTCCGCATAGATTGAATATAATCATAGAAGGAGAGTCATTATTTAATGACGCAACCGGAGTTATCTCTTTTAATGTTGTTAAAGGTATAATATTTTCAGGCGTTGTTTTTTCTTTGGCAGATGCCTCGCTCTCTTTTATTTGGTCAATGCTAGGTGCAATAGCTTTTGGCACTGCACTAGGATGGGTTGGTGGGAAAATTCTTGACAAGTGGAACGCTGATGAGTTTGTAGATTTCACCTTTTCCTTAGGATTGGCTATCGGTGGGTTTATCGTGGCTGACCACTTTTTACATATATCTGCAATAGTAACGACTTTATTTATTGCAATGTTTATCGTTACACGACATAAAGAGGTTGCAACTGGTGTTAGGAAACTTTTTCACAAGTACTGGGATTACCTAGGTTTTGTTACAAACAGTATCTTGTTTTTTGTAATTGGAATTCCTTTACTTGCAGTAGAATCATATCAAAATAGTGGTGTCGCATTGGTAATAATAATAGTAGCTCCCTTTGTTATCATGATGTTCTCCAGAGCGGTAGTAATATACAGCGGAAGTGCATTCTTAAGAATCTTTAGGGTCAGAATTCCTCTTCAATGGCAAAATATTCTAACCATTGGGGGTTTAAGAGGGGGTATAGCTGTAGCTTTAGTTCTCTCACTTTCATCAGATTATCAATTTAAGGACCTATTCATTAGTATAGTAGTGCCTTTAATTGCAATTAATTTAGTTGTGAATCCAATTGTTTTAAATCAGTATCTGAAAAAAACATCCTCTAAAATTTCTCAGTCAAATTCTGACTTTCATTAAATGGTCGTAATATATATGATTATTCAGCAAAAAATCAAAATTTTTACTTTAGGCACTTTTTTTCATGAAGCAAATGAATAGAAAAACATATGTGGGCATCTTGCGCTATAGGATTTTAATGAAATCCACTTTTATAACTGTTATAGCGACTACATTGTTATTAATACCAACATCTTTTGTCGTCATGCAACAAATTCAAGCTCAAGGAGGCAATATGATTATCACATTTCTGTCGGGCAAAGAGGAAGTTCCCCCGACTAAATCTGATGCTAATGCTTGGGCCAAGTTCCAAGAAGTTAACAATGGTTCGCAAATTGCGTATTGGGTTAGTATCAGTGGACTAAATAAAATAACAGGGGCACATTTGCACGAGGGAGTTAAGGGTCAAAACGGTGACGTTGTAGCTGTTTTAGCAGGAAATAAATCTGCTGATGCTGGAGGGAATGCAACTATATCGTTAAAGGGAAATATAACAAGAGATGATTTACAAGGTCCTTTGAAAGGTAAGGAAGTTTCCGATCTTATAAGTCAAATGAGAAACTCAAGTATCTATGTAAACGTACATACCGACGAATATAAGGATGGAGCCATACGTGGTCAGATTGGCTAACCTTAATAACCACTCAGTGAGGTGATTAATCGGTGAGTCGTTGGCTTTTCATTTTTTAGATTATCTGACATAAGCAAGCTTATCACTGTAGACTTTAGCAATTTTCGCTCTTTTTTCGAAAGTAT
>DATBHO010000044.1:0-14306 GCA_036557405.1 Nitrososphaeraceae archaeon | reverse complement strand
GCCCATGCTTGCATTTTTGCCTTATCAAAACAAAAGTGGCCATCGCCAACCTTGTCACAGCAATAATTCTTATCTAAGTCAGATCGTGCAGAGGATAAAACAAGTCGGTGTTGATAACAGATTGTATTATTGACTATATTTGAAAATATCCAATATAGTATTGAGGAAGAAAAAGATGAGATCAATGCAGAGTTGCAAAAGGAAGCATAAGAATAATCAAGATAATAGAGTCTGGTGGGCCTAGTTTGATTGGCATAAAATAGGAGTTGGCCTTCCAGCGTTCTATGATTTGCTGTTGTGTTTCCACCTAAAACGGATACGGATAAGAGAGACCAGATTGGAGGTGTGAACAAATCCTCAAATCCCCCATTTCCAATATCCGTTTTGGTAATAGAATTCTCGCCGAAAAATAAATAAGATTTAAGGATCTAGTTTAAGCAAAATATAAGAAGTGGTAGGTATATGCTGGTTAAGTGGTTACAGATAGCCAAACTGAAATGAATCAGAGTGTGTAATATTATGTTCAATTAATCATAAACGGTCTTCAGCAGACATGGATAAAGGAGGTGTATTTGGAGATGGTGCATGCTGTCATCATATACAGTGCTCTAATAATAAGAACACTATACCAATGCAATCCCCCATTTCCATATCCGTATTGGTTTCACATCTCAGACCAAGGATATCAGTGTTTTCAAAGATTCTTAGTGAACAATTCAATCCCGAAGGGACGTTGAATTTCCAAAGATATAGATCATCATTGTTGTCAAGAGCAACACCTAGTTATATTGAAAATTCTAATTTTAAAAATGCAGACCATAATAGAGAATACTTTTGTTATGATTGTTTGTATTTTATAATTGGTGACCACTCTACAGTAGTAATGTTTGCAGGTTCTTAAATTCCAATTAATATAAATTTGACAAGCGTAAATTTTTCCCCACTTGATGAGGAATTTATTCGTATTAGTACTGATGAATGTGGCAAACTTTGAGCAAATTTGGGCTTAGCTCTTTCAGATTGATTTCAATTTGTCCTTCTCTTGATGGAGCATTGACTTAACTTTCATAAGTAATACTTATATATTGAACGAATCGTAGGTGCAGCTGTTGAAATTATATAAAACCTCATGTTTTATGTTACTACTCATATTAAGTTCAGTGGTGACAGTAGGAGCAATTTCGATCTCAAATGTTGCATTTGCAAAGAAAATTGCGTCTCTCACAGGAGATCAAGTGGTTCCACCAGTGAGTACAGATGCCATAGGTCATGCAACATTCAAACATCCAAATAGTTCAACCATGAATTACAAATTAAATATTAGTGGGATTGTTCATCCCAATGGAATCGGCATCCACGCCGGGAAGATGGGTAAGAATGGAGAAGTAATAGTTGATATTATGAAACATGCAAAAGAACAAATGACTAAAGTTGGAGTTATTGTGACTGGAAGTTTCAATGCCTCCGATCTGATAGGACCAATGCAAGGCAAAACTATTTTGGATCTTGTAGATTCAATGAAAAGTGGAGATACATATGTAAGTGTGGATACTCAAAAATATCCTACAGGCGAGATAAGAGGGCAGATCGAATTGGCGAATTCTCCAAGTTTGAATGTAACCAGTTCCGCTAAGATTGGAAACAGTACTAATATGACATGAACCACTCAATGAACCTCTACCTGCTTCCCAAATACTTATCAAATTTGAAACAAGTTTTAGATACATATTGTAACCATACCCAGACTTAAAAACTCAATAAATTTTCTTACCATCCTTTATAAATCACTAATTCCTAAAGCAAAATAGTTAGGAGCTAATATTTAGAGCTATTTAGATATCCTTTCAGACAACTCTTCGTTAATTTCTTGCTTATCGAATAGTATGCCCATATCAGAAGTGCTATTGATAATAATCTTAAAGGAGTCTGGTAATTGGATACAAAAGCAGAAACAGTTACTCCCACTGTACCAAGTATGGAAATAAGAAAGAACCCTAGTGAAGAACAACTGACACATATACTTGAAAGTACACTTAGTGACGACGCAGAGAGTAATGAATGGCTCTGTATCTTTATTTTCGAATGTCTAAATACATAGATGTTCATACTAACAACTATCCCTAATAGTACAGCTATTATGTTTGCAAGAATAAAACCTACTACCGCATCAGAAGGAAGATAAAATACTGGTATTGGGTAGAAAAAAAGTAACTGGTCAAAAATACTAGAAATTATTGAAAATACTACAGCAATTGAAGATGCAAATATGATATAGACCAATTTTGAAAAAACTATTTGGAAGGATAAAATGACTGGGCTCTGACCTTTAGATGATGAAGATGGTGGAAGGGTAGTTTTTTTCCTCTCGCTCATTTATGGCATCAACCTGCAGAGATTTTTTTGTCAATTACTGCCCTAAACGACTCAAATGGAAGGGCTCCTGACATGGTTTCTGGACTTGAACCATTGCTATTTTCGACTATGAATGAAGGTGTTTCGCTAAATCCATATGATAAAGCCAACTCTATATCTTTTTGAACGAAACTTTTGTACTTTTCACTGTCAAAACAGAAATCAAACTGCTTGATATCAAGTCTTGGAATCTGCAAAGCAAAATTCTTCAGATTCTCTTTACTTACCCATCCTGAGTCTATAGCTTTCTGGTTACTATAAAGAAGATTATGAAATTGCCAGAATTTTCCCTGGTCATTAGTACATTGAGCTGCAAGGGCTGCACCCATGGAGTCGAGTCCTCTGTTAGGGAGATGACCAAAAACTAAAGCTACCTTTCCTGTCTGAATATATGACTGATTCATTAGCGGCTCAGTATTTTTTACAAATCTATTACATAAATAGCATTGGAAATCACTAAAATCAATTATAGTGATGGGAGCAGATACATTTCCTTGAAATGGGAAACCATTTTTTATGAGATCTTGTAAAGATAGAGCTTTAATTTTTTCATTTGAGTTTTGACCATAGGTGTCACTGTGAAAGAAGCAAGTATTCATGACATAGACAAATACTAAAAGTGATGCCATACCAACTGCAAATAGCAGACGCAATACAAATTAAAGTACAATAATATAATTATTATTCGTTATACTTTTATCACAATGTTTAGAAGGGCACAATGCAAATAGCAAAGTCTTGACCGCTAACACCAACAATATACTAATCTTGGCCAAATATTTTAAATACGCAAGGTTATGTGCTGAATAATAAGAGTAATCAGTCAAATTTAGCAAATAATCAGAAGGATTAAAATCTACATTTGACACCGTATCCGTTTTTATGATACCAATTAAGGATATCTTAGAAAACAGACTAATATACTTGACAAAAATAATGTGAAAACTACTTGATATTATATGTAACACCTAGTACCAAATTATTGAAATCATTTTACTTTACTGGAAATAAATCCAATATTCCGAGACTGGGCTTTACGATAACTGTGCCCTTCATTTCCGGATATATCAGGCATTGATAATGATAGGTTCCCGGTTTGGTAAATGTCACTATAAAAGAATTTATCTTTGCAAAATTACTAGGTATAACTCCTCCAGCCCAAATCAGGCCAGAACTAACATAAGTTTCATTCCCTGTGAAATTGTATCCAGCTCCACTATAAATTCCACTGCCGCTAGCATTAAGATAGGTCACAGAAAGATTAGAAGTATTTATGACAGATGGAAAAATAATCGACCTTGCACTGAAAGTCTGATTTGATTTATTATTTTGATTATTATCTTCAATTAATAATTTTTTCAAATTGCCTATTACAGATTGCCCATTGGATGAGCGTAGTGGCTTAGAAATGCTTGATATTTTTGATGCTAGGTCGGAACTTTGATTACCTATGAAAACTACTATGTGCGGATAAGGAGCTCCGGCAGTAGGATTACTCCATTTAATTGTCTGACCGACATAAATCTCCTTATTTACAGGATCAAATTGATTTATAGGCTTGCTGGTATTTCCACCACCCGTATAAACATCTGAATATACTTTGATATTCCCAAAATCAGCACCTAATGCTGGGGTGTTAAAATTAAAAATTATAAAAAAACTCAAGCATGAAGCCATGATTAGTGTTAAGGTAACAACAGTTCGTAGTTTCATTTCAACCATTTTAATAATTATCGTATGGTTTACATATCATATTTAACTCTTCAACCCGATTATTTCTGTGTTGTAATAGTTTTGATAGTGTTTTATTATCTGGTATTGCATTTAATGTTAGTCGACTTGGCCTGACTACATATGCCTGGGAAGATTATATAATAAATAGTACATTTAAGAATTTTTTTAGCAATTTAATTTTATCTTATCACACATAGTTATTATTATCATCTGAAGTTATCCTTGTCAAGATGGATAAAGTATTGGGATTATGTTTGCTTATATTGTCAATAATAGTTCAATTAGTTTTTTGGAACATGGGATATAATCTTCAATCAGTTTTGATTTATCAGGAGGCCAGCGCACATTTTTATGGTGTTCCTGTTCTTCAGAATAAAACAGCTGGTGACTATAAAATTGTATTCCAACCATATCCCACTATACCAATAGCTGGTGATAATTCAACAAAAATTAACCTAAGTATTCTTGGAAAGGATGATAGAAACATTAATGCGGTGTTCGCTTCTCTCATTATTAAATCAAAGGACACTGGAGAGATATTAAAGAGATTCCCTTATGGATTTTATGAATTCAGCGATATGACTTTTTCTTATACGTTTCCCAATGTAGGGACCTATCTTTTAACCCTTGAGTCGAAGATTAATGGTGATCCTTCCTACTCCCAAAATCCACTATTAGTTGACTTTGAACTTCCTGTTGGAGGGGGAAAATACAGCTTGACCTTCGCCCAATCCTTGGCATTTTATCTGATAGTAGCGATAGCAGTGATAGCAGCAATTACGTTCTATGTGAGAACAAGAAGAAAATAACAAAATAAAAGACATGTGTCAACGGGTAACAGTACAGTCTAATTCAACCCTTTCCATATGTCCATAACTTTTCTCTTCCTCACTATTTCTAGAGCATAGCATTATTATTTGGTGAGGATTATTGTGATTTGAAGATGAAAGTAGTTGGGGTTACAATATCTCTCCTGCTATCAATTATGCTTCTTTTTTGCGTAGATAGTAGTGTATATGCTCATAAATTCTACAACAATCAGGCTTCAATACTTTTCACGCTAGCAAAAAGATATGAAGTTGAAGAGAATCTATCTTCGGACAAACTTCCAACTAACAAATCACTAGGATTACAACATTCAGAAAATGCAGATAACCTATTCAAACAACTTGTCACGTTTAGTAAAGACATGACTAATAGTTCGAAACTTGTTAGCAATTACAATACCCTCTTTAGTGGGCTTAATTTGACAACTAAAGCTCTTGTTGCAGCAAATCTTGCTGATGAAACTCTTAAACAATATGGACTTGCAAAAGGACTTGATTCCAATAGTTCTTCCAGATTGCTAAATATGAGCATGGGTATGATTATGAAAATGAATAGTCCTTCCCCAAAGAACATGACGGATGGTATTTCAGGAATGAGTCCCGAACCGAGGTCTTCCATTCCCGCAATCAATCAATCATCGAGCGACGTATTGAAACTGACAGACAAGAGTATTACAAATCAAGTAAATTATGAAAGTTCCACAAGCCTTGCAAAATCATTGAAGATGTTATATTCTAACAATCTGGAAAATGCTGTTCTGGAGAATTCAACTGGGCTGATGCCAATTCCAATCATTATGAAGGCTCAATCGGTGAAAGAATTAGGACAAGGTATAAACAATCTTATATTGGCACTAAATAGACACGCGTCTGTAGAAGAGGTATCCAGCATTGTTCATGGCCAAATCCATCCTAACCTTTTTTTGGCATACAATTTGAAACTTAAAGGAGAATAAGCTTCTGAGACCCAACAATCAGGTACAATTAGTCGTAATTCCAGTAACAGACTAATCAAAATCATTACTGGTAGGATTCGAAGTCTCAGTTCTAATTCCGTTTTATTAGATTTCATAGAACCTATAATTAAATCTGTTGTATATCATCCCAGCTAATATTTTGGTTGACAGCGATATAGTTGCAAATTTCTCATATCACGGATTGGATTGGTAAAGATTTTCCTAGCATTACTCTCTAGGAGAGACAAATATTTTTACGGAAACTAGGAGTTATTCTGCCATTAATTATATAACTAATTTATTATTTGTTGTTTAAAATTGTAATGAACTGATTTAATATGAAAAACGAGGGGTTTGTAAAGGTCGCAAAGAAAAGTGATATCCCACCCTCTCATATGAAAGAAGTGCAAGTTAATGGTCAAAGTGTTTGTGTAGCAAATATAGACGGAAGATATTTTGCTATCAACAACATTTGCAGCCACGAAGGCGGACCCCTCGCCGATGGCATACTTCAAGGATATGAAGTAGAATGTCCTTGGCACCAATCCAAATTTGATATGAGGACGGGAGATGTTAAGGCTCCTCCAGCTGTTGAACCACAAGCCACATATGAAGTTAAGATATTTGGAGAGGATTTAATGGTAAAGCTAGGTTCGGGCGCCCCGCAAGTTAGGGAAGAAAGTAGAGATCATGAGTCTGTCGTATATACACTATTGATAAAAGAAAGACTGGCAATTCAAGGCACAGACGTATTGTGCCTAAAAATGAGCAAACAAGAGGAGATAGAAGAGAGAAGAGTGCTCAAATATATTGCTGGCCAATATGCATTCTTTGACATCGGAAACGTCTACAATGACCCAAAAGGGCCGGTTAGACACTTTACAATTGCTTCATCACCAACTGAAGAATTTATACTAATTAGTACCAGGATAAGAGAAAGTCCTTATAAAAAGAGGCTGGATTCACTTCAAATTGGAACCAAAATCAAAGTACGCGGGCCATTAGGAAAGTTTACTCTTCACGAAGATTATTCGAGGCCTGCAGTATTTCTATCAGGAGGTATTGGCGTTACTCCTTTTAGAAGCATGATAAAATATGCCACAGATAAGAAACTCCCTCTAAGAATCATTATGTTTGATTCAAATAGGAATCAACAAAATATACTGTTTAGAACTGATTTTGAGAATTGCTCAAGAACAAATGAAAATCTTAGAATAATTCATACTATTACTGACGAACAAAATGTGATAGCGAACAAAGAGTGGAATGGTGAAAAAGGAAAAATAGATGCGGCCATGTTGAAAAGGTATCTAGAACCTGGTGACTTGGAAAAGTCCATATTCTATGTATGCGGGCCTCCCGCTATGCTGAAGGCAATGCAAGAAATACTTGCGCAGAATCTACGAATTCCTACTGAGCGCATAAAGGTAGAAGAATTTACGGGATATTAATAACCGTCAACAATTCAAATAATCCGTGACTTTAAGATTTTTACTCTCCTTTATCATTCTTTTTATTTGGTTTGTGACCGTCATTTTTCCCTCGATTTTGGAAAATTGCCCCAAGAATTCAATTTCTTCTTCTAAGAACCCTGTATTAGAATTGTACACTTGATTAAAGACAATTTTCTGATTTATTCGTTCCAAATTCGAAAGCCTCCGATAAATTTTATCAGCTCCTTCTAGTATACCATTGTCATATAACGTGTTTAGAAATCTTTTCTTTGGTAAATTAAACATGCTAGTATCTACGAGTTTTTCAAAGAGCGATAAGATTTTAAAGTAATCGTCTCTACCTGTATAACCTATTATCGTTGCAGGAAGCAGACGCAAGTATTTAATTGACGTTCGGTTTACATGTTTTTCATCAAGAACTACTACAGACCTTCCAAATGTGAGAATTGCATTAAGAATTTGATTTGGTAGACGTCCATCTAATATGTCACAGTTTGATTTAAGTTCAACTGGGTAAAATGATATAGAATCTATGCTGCATTTTTCGCTTTTGGCAATTTCTGTAAATTGACCTGTCCGCATGAGAATGTTGTCGAAGTTGTATTGTTTGCAACCTTTGTAACCCTTGCTATGTCTACGCAAGATAGCTATTACTAAATCAAATTGACCAAAGTAGCCTTCATTCTTTATTCTTATTTCATCTTCGGGGTTTGCAAATGATACTGAATGACCGTTACTGTTTACAACATGGCCTGACTCAAGGGAGCTTACAAACAAATCCTTTAGTTTCATTTCATTCATTAATTTACTACACCCTATTTCAGTAGTACCAGGTAAAATATGTACATGAATAGACAAAATAATTTGCCTATTGAGTTACAATTCCTTGAGTTTATTTTAGACGTCCTGACATCTTAACTGCTTGGGCTATATTGCAAAAAGTGTGAGTGGCATGGATTTATGGAATAACGTTATCTATTCTGTGTTGGAATTTCTTCAATTTGCATATCTGAAGTTTAATGACTTTTGTATTGTATCTATCCTTCTTTCCGTAGATAGGAACGATTAGACAGCATTTACGACATTGTTTCTTTAAATCACGAACAATCTCAATGACTATTGTGAAGCTATTTTTTTGCATATGTCTGAGCACTCAAGACAGACGTTTGCACATTGTTTGCAATGGTCCATATAATGTTTATCGCATTCTTTAGCGCAATCCCCACACACTTTTGCACAGTAGTCACAGAACTCTTTTACGCGATTGCTATCACGAGACATATATTTTGAGGCAAATCTGCATACATCGGCACAGTAGAAGCATAATTCTATACACTCGAGAAATGCTTTATTTACTTCCCGTAAACATAAAGTACCACAATACTCACATGAATTGGCACAATGGTTACATGCTTCTATACCTTCTAAATATTTAGGATTATGAAATGAGCTAGTTTTTTTGATAGAAGTCATGTCTCAAGTTACGCGATATTTTATTTAAAAGTTGAACCAAGTTACGCCAAATGTCAAATTTATATTACTAATAATCCTTCATACAGATAGCAGTTAAAATAAGATAATGATGCCTCAAAACAAGAAAGACATAGTAAGAAATTTGTATTTATCTGGGATTGGTGAAGAGTTTATTGCTATGCAATTAGATTTAGAGATTCCAGTAGTAATCGGCATTTTGAAGGAGCTTGGAGTTTACAAGTCAGAGAACAAAGACGACCCTAATGCTAGTTAACGGCTAGGATGAATCTCGCTGAATTCATAAAATCTCAAAATCCCCTCTCGCTTATTGAATAAAGTCAAAAGAAACTCTATATTTCTTGCAAAACACATTTTTCGCTTTCTCATAGGATCGATTCAGAAATCTTTTTTGAATATTCTATATTTATTGAATATTGTAACCCTTTAAAGATAGCCTTAATGCCTGTAGTAAATCGTCATACGACATTTGTAAGTCCCGAAAAAGGTTTTGATTAAAAACTGAGTGGGAACATAATTAAATAATATAAAAACAAGGCTAGTAACAATGACACTTTTTTCTGGTAAAGTAGTATTATTGGGTGTCATTTCTATCATTGTAATTGCGATAGCATCCTATGGATTGTTTTTTCTTCTTCAATATGATAATGAGAAGAATATTAGAGAAAGCATATTTGAACAAGAATTAGAACGCCAAATAAAATCCACCAACTCAATATCTCAGCATATTAGTTCTGATTTGAGGTATATTACCTCTGTTCTTCAGGATTTAGCTGATTCAGTCTATTTACAGAATGAAAATCTATCAGGGGACAAAGTTGACAAAATAGTAGATGAAAAATTTAGACAATTAAAATCTGTTACAGAAGTAGACGGTCTCTTGATAACTGACAAAGATGGTATCATAAATGTACACAAGACTTCAAAGGGACTGAAAAATTTTGTCAATATTGACTTATCTTCTAGAGACTATATGAAACAAACAAAAAGCAATCTTCAACCAGTATTCAGTAATGGTTTCACTGGCATCGATGGAAAATATAGAATCGCAATCACATATCCAATAGTTAGTGTAATAGACGGTCATTATATTGGAACGGCAATAGCAAACCTCCCTACTATTGATTATTTTAAAACATATGGTAACGTTGAAAATATAAACTCCCAGTTTTTGGTAGCCTTTGATAAAATAGGAAATCTTCTTGCTGTGGGCGCAAGCAAGGAGTTAGTAGGCAAAAATTTTTTTGGTAACGAAACACAAACGTTTATCGATCACAACCAGGTTCTAAATAACCTTACTCATTCTATGTTAGCTGGTAACAATGGATATGCGTTATACAACTACGGAAGAGGAGAAAGATTGAATACTGAGTCTCCAATTTTGGTTGGAACTAAACCTGTATATTTTCTCCAAGTGGTTACACCAACTGACAGAATATACACAACCATAAATTCCGTGTTATTAGGCGAAGGTATTAAAATGTTCTCTCTCCTCACAGGAACAACTGCTGCTATAATAGTTCTGGTAATTTTTTTAAGAAAATGGTATGGGATGTTGCAAAATGAAGTTCGAAAGAGAACTCGAGATTTGAACGAATCAAATGAAAAACTTATGATTGCAAATGAATTGCTCAAAAAGAAAGACGAGGCACAGAATCAGTTTATCAACATAGCCGCTCATGAGCTTAGGACTCCCATACAGCCCATCCTTAACGCTATTTATCTGCTTCAATCTGCAAATCTGAAATCGGAAAAAAGAGCCCAATATTTAGATATTATTCGCAGAAATACTGATAAATTAGGCAGACTTGCGGAAGATATATTAGACGTTACTAGAATTGAGAGCGATACTTTAAAATTAACAATTGAACGGGTTAATATATTTGATTTAATTCTAAATACAGTTGAGGAATATAGGAAAAATATTCAGTTTATCTACCCGGATTTAATAATTAACTACGAAAGCGCTGTGAAAAAGATAAGTGTCAATGGCGACAAATTGAGATTGGGTCAAGTTCTCTTTATATTACTAGATAACGCTGGTAAATTTACCAAAAGCGGGTCTATTTTGGTTACATCGCAAATTAAATCAAACACCGTACAGGTCGTGGTAAGAGATAATGGACCGGGAATAGATCCTGATATACTACCACAATTATTTACTAAGTTTGTTACAAAATCTGATAGGGGAACTGGACTGGGTTTATTTATTGCGAAAAACATTATAGAGGCACATGGTGGCATTATATGGGCAGAAAATAGTGTGCAACATCAGGGAGCCGTTTTCCTTTTTACGCTTCCTCTAGTAAATAAAGTTGATGTCGATAAGGATGGGAATGAGAATGATAAATTATAATAGTTCTAGGATGAATTTGCATCTTCAAATTTTCTTAATTTTTGTTCTCGTTACTAAATACAGAATCTAATAACATGTGTAGATAATACAATAACGGGCTCTGTAAGGTTTGAGCCTTGCCGAAAAGTAGAGTTCAATTAATTGCGTTTAATAAAGTGGGACCAAGGGGATGTGAATTGTTTTTGACATGATTTTTAGGCCAAATTTTTTATAATAATTTCACGATTTTTAATATACGTACACACTATAGGAGGGATTTTACTATTGGTGCCACTCAGATCTTGCAAATGATTTTTCGTTTGCAATTGTTCCCTCCTGCCAGGCTCTAAAATGTTTAGTAAGAATCTTTGAAAACCCCGATATCGCTGACTATCATATTGTAACGCAAGTTCATTTGACAAACCATAGACTGATGGGCCTCCTCTATCTACTACAATTCATTGGCCCACCAGTGTTTAATTTTTTAATAATTTATTGGAGATAACTTCCCAAGGACATCAAATCCCAATAATGCGAAACTCGTCTTGGAGTGTCGCCGTAGCATTACTCAATTGAATTGAATCAGTCTTTAATTATTTTTGATATCAAAATCGGGAAATATAGAAGAGCCATCGTAAAATAAAAAAAAGTGGGGCAAGTGTGCGGTTTAAGTCCTTGCAATTATGACTTGTTGTTTACGAACCGTTTTTCTGTCTGAGACAGTCACTTTTTGCATCATGATCTGCTGACTGGACCATACTGCACTCCCCATGGTTAGTGTAGCACAGGGAATCATTCGGACTATTCGGCGTAGAATAACACCATAAGAACGCGACTCCTGATTTTGCCGCTTCGATGTGTTGTGCGCCATATGAAAGCACGATTGTTGATCCAAGCATTGCAATTGACAATGCTAATATTACTCCAAGAGTTCCGCTCTTGTTCATTATCGTTTTTCTAGTAGATATACTAATTAAGGTTTCAGGGAAAAATCATATATTAAAAAATTCGGAATTTTGATACTACTACTTGGTTCCCTAAATGTTCTCTGATTAGGATTCTACGGTGAATCGCTAGTAGTCCTATATTAAGGACTCTCAGATGGGGCAGACTGCGTATCGGGGTAGTGACATTGATAGTAGAGAACAAAGCGACAAAATCAAATGCCTCAGAGGTTATTATGGCTTCACAACTTTGCACTAAGCGAGCCAATTTGCCCTCATCTGAATTCATATATTTCAGGTCTTCTGTATCTTCATCGCTTTTTACTGTATCATCCACTCTCCTTCTCTTTCTCAGCAAAAAGATAACAAAATTTCTCTATTTCTGAGCCTTACAAAATTCAATAAAATTAAAAAATGTTCTTATTCTTCTTTCGTAATACCTTCTTGTCAGTTCAGACCTTATTGAATATTTGAACATATAGTACGGACTTGTAACATCTTGGATTTTATTATCTGCAGATAATTGGCTTAACAAATCTTTTCTAGTATTGTATGTTGAAATGGGACTAAATAAAATGTAAAGATTAAGTTGGGGCTGGTCGTTATAGTAACACTAGAGGTCCTATAAAGAGATGCATTATATTAGAAGATGAATCAAGCTATAAATGTTTGTTTTTAGAATCTAATCCTTATTATTTTTCAACCCTAACCAAGTCTGACCGTCTTATGTAACAATAAATGTACTTGTTGTAAAATGAACTTTATGTTAAACCAGAGCGTCAATAGTGATATTATTTAATATTATAGTTACAAGGAGTTCTTGTGGCAGTAAAAATTTCACGCCGTGAATTTCTCAAACTGATCTGTGCTGCAGGTGGGGCAATTATGTTGACTCCTTTGATCAAAGTTGGAAAGGTTTTCGGTGCAAATGTAACTAGCACTAACACAATTGACATTCTTGAAGAAGGTATTAAAGTTGGATTGGATGGTGTTTCCTTTTTGTATCCAACCAAGCCAGGAGGTTTTGTCTGGTACATGAATGCCGATAATCCATTTGATTCACATCTTGAAATAGGTGGGGGTTCAACATATGAAAAACTAATTAAAAATAAAGACGATTCATGGAAACCTAACTCCGATGGCAAAGTTAAATTCAATATATTGGTCACTCCTGGGCAAAAAGATGCTATAGGCGGTTGTAATATGAATTTTGCCGATTGTATTCAAAGAGGATATACACGTCAGCCAGCTATAACCAATGTTGAACTTACAGGTTTCTTTAACATGAGCAAGAAAGTTACTCGCGATGGTATCTATATGCGAGGTCCCTGGAATCATCACCCAATTCCTAGCGGAGTATGCTGCCAAGAGGCTTGTTACGATGTACAAATTAAGCCAAATGGAACATTCAAGTTTACAAAGGATCTACATGGCTCTATAATCCACCCACAGGGCATTCAAACTTTAAATCCTAGGATAAGCTTTGGAGGACCGGGATGGTTTGGTTTAAAGTACATTTTCTTCATAGAATCAGCTGATCCTGCCAGTCCAAAGATAAGACTGCAACTTTGGTTAAGCCCAAATGGTGACAGAAAAACGTGGATAAAGGTAGGCGAGGTTAGCGATTTTAAAGGTCTAAAGTGGGGTGAATCAAAGGCATTATGCGGTGGTGAACCGTTTCAAGTATATGCATGGGGTGCTGCTGGCATGGTCATTAAATGGTACGATGGTCATATCGATTTTAAATGGCGGTCTGTAAGAGAAATTGATCCTGTCAGGACCCATTAGGATGATATTGCGAGTGCAGCAATCTGGTTGCATCTCTGTTCTATCTTTGCATTTGGAAATAACTTAATAAAATCAAAGAATGATCTTAGTCTTCTTAGATAGTAATCTCTTGTTATCTGCGTTCTTATGGCGTATACAAATAGAGAATATGCGTCGATTAGGGATGTTTCTTGATGTTGTTTGTTTTTTTTCTCAATTTTTGTTCACATTGGTTACAAGTGAATCCATTTAGAGAAATACTAGAGGCATGGGGCTGGTCGGATTCGAACCGACGACCTCCAGCGCCCGAGGCTGGCATCATACCAAGCTAGACGACAACCCCTCATCCGTTTATTTCAAAATTACCTTAACATAATATAAGGTAT
>DATBHO010000043.1:0-1942 GCA_036557405.1 Nitrososphaeraceae archaeon | reverse complement strand
TTGCTAATTAAGATTTTCGATTTCCGTTGAGCTATCAAGCCTTTACACGTAAGTCTCTAAATCCAGAATGCCAGGCGTACTCGCAAAGTTCGAGAATTAAAATATGATATTCTTTCCTGAAAAATGCTTAATTCCGTCTGTGCTAGGTATGTAGCTATCCAATACCGCTGACAGTTACCTCATGAGGTCTCCAATGTCCAATGATTCAAACTTTCTAAACTCTTTATTTACAGTCGAAAAGGGAAGATCGCTTGTCACTCTCAGTACAGTCTCTATCTGTTATTTCCAATATTTAATTGATCAAAAAGATGCCTTGTATAACAGATTACCTGCCTAGACCCTTCTGTTATTCATTTCAATCTGGTAATCCTATTTTGCAAGGAGCACGGTGTGACCTCAAATTGTTATAATCAGGTCGAAAAATGCGGTAAAGCAGCTAGGGAAGTTGATTGCAGTATTACACGGAAATAAATTATAAGTGTTCGTTGGTCGTTACTGGCCGGTTGTGTTCAATTTGAAAAACGAGTATCGTATTTGAGATATTAATAATATCAATTCTTATTTTGAGCGTATCACTAAAAATTATTTGTAGTATATTCTTAATGAGCAAGGCCCAATTTTCTCCGAGATTGTGCTTTACGGTATATCTATGAGTTGTATCATCATTTTCCACAGTATGGTTAATTTCAATAAATGCCTTCTGCATTAAAGTTTCAAACCAAGATAAAAATGAATCCAAATCTATCTTCCCTCTCATCAGTAACATAATATCCTGGACCGTGCTCTTAGCAACATTTTTTGCCAAATTTGTAATATCGTCTTTACTGATATATGCAAGAAGTTGTGCCATCACGGGTTTAGCTAAAGGCATTATTCCGGCTTGACGTTCAAACATGTCCCATTGTACATGTCTTTTTAAGATTTGATCAACAGAAGTGTTTAAGCTAATATCTTGCCTAGCTGACTCCATACGTAATTTGTTTATTGTATCTGTATCAATCCGAAATGTAATAGTAGTTCTTATCTTCCTTGTTCTTTTACTCGTGTTATTGTGATGCCTAGTAGCGAGCAAATGGAATCAAAGTGAAATCCATATATTAGCAATATAGATTTATTGTTGAAAGATAAGATATAAAGCATATTTAACGAAGTATAGAGTTTAACGAAGACTGGGCCTTCAGTCTGGTTTGTTTATTGGCAGCAGTGTCAGTTCTAATTTCTGCTTTTTACCTAGTAGTAAGAAGATTTGTCCGAAGAAGCAAAATATCGGTATCTTCATGATAAGTTGTCTGTGCACAATGGTGCTTTGTATTGGTCAGCGTGATGTTTTTAAATGGGTGTTAGAGGAGTGACCACGAAAAAGACATATGTATGCGGTCTATGTTTAGAACCTTTTCGTCTAGAGGTTGGGAAGAATAGTTGCATTAGTTTATGCAAAAAATGCTGGGAAATTGGTGATGTACAAGCTGGGCTATCAAGGCAAGGACGTTAAATTAAATTTTTTTGTTCTAATAGTATGATGACTCTGCCAAGCCAAGTACTTCTAGTGTTGATAAGCTGTAAACCTTGATAATGATTTCGGGAGTAAGTATTAAGAGAATATATCAGACGCTGTATAAATTAATCCAGTACACTATGATGAAAATCAATTTGACTTCCTTGCCTGCATATCGGCGTGAGGGAATTCTATATGAAATGATAGGTGTAACTAGAGGATGAATTAAAGCTAAAATTGACGAGTCATTGTTGCAGCGTGGACACTCTAATAGGCTATGTCGCATGGTATTGTTAACCTAACAGAATGGATGCCTATCTTGTCTTCCAAAAATGATCAAACCTGCTTTGTTTTGGATATTCTCGTTTGTGTCTTTTTAAGAATTAGAGCTCCTGGTTCTCTTGACTTTATGACATTATCAATTATATTCTTCAAATTCTTTTTATA
>DATBHO010000042.1:0-53115 GCA_036557405.1 Nitrososphaeraceae archaeon | reverse complement strand
TGTCCCAGACTCCTTTATCATATCTATAACTTTTTCTTCTGCTGTTATGTCTATGTTCCTTGAAATATCTCCACCGGCTCCAAGGCCCATTTCTTTGTTACCTTCTGGTGTCCCAACTAGGTGCTTGACACTCTTTCTGACCTCCAAGCATGCAGTTTTCAGCGTTTCAATCATTTGGTAATGGTAGCTAGAGTGGAATATAAAATGTTAGCTCATGTTTTCCTATGAAATAGCTATTGTACTTATTTTTTTAACTTAGACTTTTTGTGATCAGTTCTATATATGTACTTCATCTTGATATGTTCTGTAGTTCGTATACATACAAAATCTTGTCATTTTCGTCATAAGCCTTGGCCTTTATTGGAAAAGGTAAATCCTTATTCAAAAAAATCCTGTTTACTGTATTTCCCAGTTGATATTCCAGGGTGTAAACATCAAAGGTCCCCGCAGGAGTGGAAATAGAATCTTTATTCGCTATTCTTTCATCCACACTTGAAGAACTCGTAGTTATCTTGTCCCACACTGCGCCAACAACAAGATATTTGGGTTCCCTGGCAATATCACGGATTGCCAATATCGATGTTTCCACCGGTGAGATAAACTTTTCATTATTAGCACCAATTGGCTCCATACGCAGAAGTTGTTTCTTTGTAAGATTCAGATTGATATCTTTTAGTGCGCTGCCATTTTTGATAGCAAAAGTTACATTCCATCTGTCCTTTAAATCGTTGAACTTCATTGAAACTATTGAATCCTTGAGAGTTGAAACATCACTAGTACTTGTTAGTGAATATGTCAAGTTCATTCCATCTGCTATGTTACTGCCAATTGTCCACAGATCCTTTGAAGTAGGTGGATTGAAAATTGACGGACCGCTTCCCGAAAATCCACCGTTTATGGCAATTATTACTACGCTGACCAGAATTCCTATAGCTGCAAATATTCCTGAGGCCAAAAAAATAATTTTTTTTGGAGTCATCTCTGCTGCTATTACCGTGAATTGGACTTAAAAAAATAGGGTAGAGTCTATGATAAAGAAGTTATTACTGAACAATTATGTCAAATTCGCCCGTTTCTACGAAATTACTCGGGGAAGCCGATCCAGCTGTTGTTATAAGTACCTTTACAGTCGCTGGTCCTGGCTTTTGGAAGAATACGGTTTGTAGAGCAGTTCCGTCGGGTGCTAACTGATTGTCTTTACCGTATATTAGTTGTTGGTTAGCGTCGACAACAGCAAAATTATATCCCACTTCAGTAACAATGTTGTTCTTATCATCCATGAATATTATTCCGAATTTCGTGTTATTGCCAGCCTTTATCGTGACAGGCTCCCATATGAGCCTGATGATATAAGTTCCCCTTTCAGTTCTCTGTTCTAAGGGTGGTACTGGAATTTCTTCTTTGCTTGCCGGTTGCTTGGGTTGGCCTTGGCCTGTTGCAAGTAAATCAAACGCAAATTGGATTGGGGGATTACCTGTGGTAATATCTGCAAAGGTTTTAGCCTTTACAGGATATGGCAAATTATCTTTGATATAGATATTGTTATCGACTCCTTTGTGCCAAGTTATTACTGTAGTATCAAAGGTTCCCGCAGGTTCTGTGACCGTTGCTTTGCCGGAAGGCGCAATAGGAGAGCCACCTATAGCAGCGATTTTGCCCCAATATGGCGCTGTTAGAGATTGACCTGGCTTTGCGACAAAAGACGATAGCCATTTAAGCGAATTCGTGTACGCACTTCTGTATTTATTCATCTCTTGAGGTATTTTTGAAGAACCTAGTGCAGTCAGATCAAGATCACTTAGGTTAAATGTACCATTAATTACCTTACCTTGATCAACGATGAAAGTCGGTGCTACCCAATACTTTCCAGTATTGTTGAAATCTTTAAAATAAATTGTCATATCAAACGGACGACCGGCGTTTGTATCGGCGTCCTGAACCCTGTAAGTTAGATACATACCCTTTTTTGCTCCATCACCAACATACCATAAATTATTGCCCTGTGCTATTGCTATGTTCATGCTAGATTGCGAAAATACCAAAATGACCGAAAATATTACAAACATGACTAGTGGCTTGTATATCGAGAATTGATGTTTGCTCATAACTTCAAATATGCTAGGATCCATTCATAAACTTTTACTGTCGTATAGTCTGTGAGAAATTTAGTACGGCCTTAATCAAGTGAATTTAGTTAAACTAATAAGAGATGCATAGAGCAGAAATATCAAATGTGTAATTGCCCAAAGGTTCACTTCTACGAGGTAGATTTTAAACTGGTAGGAATGAAAGTGGTTCCCGCGCACAAAAATTGTGGAGACTCTCTTAGCAATGAACAGCTCACTGCATTTGAAAAAGAGCTCGTAAAATATTGGGGAATTGAACAAGCTTAATCTAAAATAGATTAACGTTTAAATCCATATAGAATAGATGGCAAACTGAATGCGTCAACTTTATTAATATGCAATCTAACTTTTGTTTAGGTGTATTTGATTGACTAAGATGTGTAAAGTAAGCATAGATACTAACGGTGTAAACCAAGATGAAGGCAAGGCGTGGGTAGATGAATTAGCAAATATTTATGCAGACATGGAAATAGATAATGTGTCGGTATCTGGAAACAAGATTTCGTTTAACGCTGGATTTTCAGGTATGGATGATACTCAACCTGATGACATAAAGATGAGACTAGATGAATATCTTACAATGAATGAAGCCTTTCAGACCAAATCTATAAACGTAAGCTAAAAAAAATATACTTTCTTTATTTTATTTTTCTCAAATGTGTAAAAATTGGATAAAATAAATTACTAAAATTCAAAATATTATAAAATTAATGTTCATATTTAAATACTTGAGACGTTCGTTATATATGGAAGGAAAGATGACTTGTAAAGGAATATGTATACGACATAAAGCCCAAAAGCCGGTTGGTTCAGGAAGATATGTAAGCGGCCAAAAAAGATGCCAGATATGTGAAATTTTTATAAAATGGGATGGACTGTGGTGCCCATGTTGTGGATATAGACTGAGAACAAAGCCAAGAAACCTGAAATATAAGGCTAAATTAAGGGCAAGAAGGGTAAAGGAGATTGAACCAATTTTGGTTGCTCCTGTCACTTAATTTTTCATTAAGTTTCTGCAATAAAGCTTTATCAAATTAGACCTCTTTATATTTTCATAGTCACTAGTCAGGTCTAGAGCTAGGCTGTTAAGCTTCTGATAATTGAGCTGAAAAGCATAGTCTTTTTTTTCAAGATGATTAGAGACTAGTTTCCCAATATAGTAGTAGCTATCTGCAATTAATCCATGCTCCACTAAAAACTCAATTTTTGATTCTATTAATCCAATGTCATATCTTCCTTTAAAAATTTCTTTGAGGGCATTAAAGGAACGATTTATGATGGTTCTCGTGGCCCTTTCTATCCCAATACATTCAATACAAAGCTGAATAGCTTCATTGATGAAATCTTTGTGAATTTCAAGCTGACGTAATTGGTTCAATTCATGAATGGGCATGGGTCTAATCTCAGATATCAAAAGAATTGCCTCAATGAGCTCATATGCAGCTATTTTTAGATTCAATGATGAATTTAACTCTGATTTTGAAGTACTAGTTTTGGACACATTAAAAAGAGAGTCAACTGCGCGCCGTTTTCCTGCAGAAAGAAATATCCTTTTAATATCTGTTTTTCGACTAGAATCCTCATGAGGAACCAATGAGCTACTTGTTTTGTTCTCTAATTTTATCATGTTCAAAAGTGAAATCTCATTTTGATCATATATTGAAAAATCTAAAAATTCCAATCTTTCCTTTCCAATCTGTGTGATATTGTTACCTAAACCAATATCGCTGTTTCCGAGGACGGCAATATCGTATTCACAACACTCATATGAAATATTGCTATTATCGGCTCTACAACCTATTAAAGCTAGTTCTGAATTTTTTTTCTTGCTCAAGTATTCTTGAATTTTGTCTGGGAACATCATTTTAAATTGGAACGATAAATTGGGGTCTAGCGCATGTTTTCCATATCTTCCACGTCTCTAAAGTCCTTAGGGTTTAATCTAAACCCACCCACAGATTCGTAAGGAATTTCGTTTACCTTCAGGTAGTAATTAAGTTTGCTCTTCTTAAATTTTGAGTGCAGCCAAAGGACAAACCGTTCTTCCACGCTTGCAGATTCCTGTTCGTTGATTTCAGGATGTATTTCAACCAATCTCTTCATCAATCTTGAGTCTACGGAAATTTCAAAAAAATCCCAACCAAGTGTTTTCTTCCCACTACTATAACATCTGCAATAATTGTTGTCCAAATGTACTGCTTTCTCAAGTGACCTTAGGAAGTCCATTATCTTTGGACGTTCTCTATCAAAATTAATGCAAGATCCAGTCATTATTATGGACTTTGATACCACATCGGAATCTTCCAGGGTTATTGCCCTTGAGGATTTGTTACTCGATTCAGGGGCAATAGCTTTTTTTATTGTGACGGTATCTCCAATCGTAGTACCAATAAAATTTCTTGTTGTTGAGTCAATTCTAATTATTTTTTTATCATTACTTTTATCGGAGGGATGTAATGAAAGACAAATAATCGTAGTTGCATTTTGTGAACCGATAACATCAATAAAGTCACCATCTGATATGTTTAGATTGTGCATGATATCCGGATCAATCCTCACAATGTTTCTGCCCTTATCTTGAGTCTCATTCTCATAGACTCGTAAAGATACTCCCGAATTATCTGACAATATATTTAACATGCATATTTGAATATAAGAATATTTTCTAAATCTCACCTTACTGGAGGTTTATTTTCTCCAAGTCAGCAAAAATAGGCTTGTTTATATCAAAGAATAATACTCCGCTTAATTAAAAAAAGAAAAAAAGAGGTCGTCGTTTTCCTGCTTTTATTGACAGCTCTGTGACCGTCAGCTTATGGAATTGATCTGCTGTACAGCTTTCCTTCCAGTGCAAGCTTGTACATCTCAGCCACGTATGGATTCTTTCCTGGCGTTTCAGCACCCAATTCTACTAGACGTGCGTATACTCTTACTACATATGCAAGAGCACCCATGAAAGCCACTACAACTCCCATGTTAAACATCCAGTGGTTAGGGACTGCAAAGATTTCTTCCACAAACCAAAAGTGCCACATTTCATTTACACCAATTGTAAACATGGTTGCAAGATAGCCTATGATGGTTATCTTTAAACCAGTGTTCATCGAGTTCCCAGGTCCCCTTAATGCAGGTACCCTTCTGTCGTACATTGCCACAAATCCCCAACCTAAAGGTAGGGCTATGAAGTGGCTGTATAACCACCAATGAGCTGGTGTAAATGCACTGTCTCTAATTGCGGTTTGATGAAGAGACCCATCAACAAAGTTATCTACTTCTACGGATGCTGCGATTGAACCGAGCATGATAACCATGATGTAGATTTTCTTTAGTCTTTGGATTTCTACTTCTTTTGGAATTAGAGCCGGCATCTGTGCCATTTTAGTCTGCCAGATATTTCTTTGATCTTTTATAATAACTTGAAGATATAAAATGTGGGATTAAAAATATAGGATTTGTAATATTGACTGCTAATTATGAAAATTATTGTTTATTTGCTTATTAAATCAAATAAAAATAAGGCAACTAAATGATAATCACAATTGATAATCTGCAATGATAATCAGTATACGCTTCATCAAGATATTAATAAATGATTCATCTCATTTTTCCTAATTTTGATATGGAGTCATTCTACATAATATATAAATTATTTTCCTTTCAAGTCAGAGTCATGAATTTGGATAGTAAACGTAAAACGAAAGTGTTAATACTCTTTTTAATTACGATGTTTTCTGCTATGAGTATAGCTCATGGAACAGAAAGTTCCGGAAAGGCAGATGGTACCATTAGTTGCCCTGACGGAAAATCAGACAAAGGTGAACTTTCTTTCAGCGCATTTAAGAAGGATGCACCTATATATGGAAGTTGGGAAGTCGTTGTGGACGATTCTTCTCATGACAAGACCAGTAATGGCGGATATCTTGATTCCGGCAAGATAGATAAAAAAAGTTATGATTTAGAAGGCAAAGAGACAACTAGCAATATTTGCGGTTTGGATAAAAAAGCAGATATTTCAATTCAAGGAGATTGCGGAAAAGGAAAAATCCAGATTCGAGCCGATACGGGTTGGAAAGGAAGCTTTGAGGGGAATATTGATTGTGGGTAAAAAAATTGGGTAGCTACGATTTTACGAATGAATGATGACTTTTAATATTGATCCGTAAATCTCCGTTTTGACCTGAAATAAAAAACAGTAACAAGCTGCTTAAATTTGGTTTTGATTGCATCTCAAGCGTTGACGAACAGCATTGCTTTCAATTAATTTTAATATACTTTTTATTTATGACATTTTTTTCAAACTATGTATTTGCGTAAAGGTAAAATTATCGTCATAGAAGGAATTGATAAAGCAGGAAAAACTACACAAGCAAATCTTCTGTTAAAAAAATTAAAAAGTAAGAAATATGTCAAATTTGATTTCCCTGATTATTCTACCCCTGTGGGAAAAGAGATAAAACAATTCCTAGACGGGAAGAGAGACTATTCGGACGAGGTGAAGATGATGCTCCTTTCTGCAAACAGATGGGAGAAAAAAACCGAAATTGAATCAGAAATTGGAAAGGGAACTACAATTATCATGAACAGATATTATCAATCCAATCTAGTCTATGGAATATCGAAGGGGTTAAAATTGAATTGGCTTCTTGCATTGGATGAAGGCTTACCAAAAGCAGATCTTGTGGTAGTAATAGATATCAAAACCAACACCTTGGTGAAAAGATCCAAAAATGATATCACAGATACGTTTGAACAAGATTTAGACCTTATTCGCAAGGTCAGGAAGAATTACAAAGTTCTTGCTAACAAATTCAATTGGCACATTATTGACGGAGAAGACTCAGTAAAAATTGTTAATGCTCAAATGGTAGAATTGGTAAGAAAGATTATGAAAATTTAATTCAGTGTTGTGTTCTTTCTAGGTACATTATATGAAATTTGTTGGAGAAATTGCTGATCCTATTCACAAGTTTATCAGGTTTACAGAGCTGGAAAAAAAGATCATTGATTCAAACGTATTTCAAAGATTAAGAAGAATTAAGCAATTGGCCGGAGCTCATTTAGTATACCCAGCAGCTCAACATTCAAGATTTGAACATTCGCTTGGGACTATGCATCTAGCTGGATTGGCCGGTGAGCATCTATTTTCAATAGGTGCAATTGACAAAGAATCAATTCAGGAGTTGCGAGTAGCTTCTCTATTGCATGATGTTGGTCATGGTCCTTTTTCGCATCTGTTTGAAGAAGTATTAATGGTTGCAGGTAACAAAAATCATGAGAGTATTGGAGCAGAAATAATTTGCAAAACTGAATTGAGCGATATTCTTTCAAGTTTTGGCTATTCCCCATTTACTATTAGTGAGATTTCTTTTGGTAATTCTAAAGTAAAATTCAAAAATGAAATAATTTCCGGGAGTCTCTCCTCAGACCTAATGGATTATCTTCCTCGGGATGGCTTTTTTACAGGAGTAGAGTACGGAAAAGTAGATTATAACAGGATTATTAATTCATTCAGGGTAACTGACAATTATAATCTAGCTTTGGACATTTCATCTTTTTACTCTTTTGAATCCATGATTATTTCAAGATTTGAGATGTTCAGGGCAGTCTATTTTCACAAGACGGTACGATCTGCAGAAGTAATGCTTCTTCATTCCCTGTTGCTTTCAAGCGACATTTTAAACTTGAGTAGAATATCTATTCCAAACTATCTGAAACTAACTGATGATAGTATACTGTGGAAGATCTGCACAGTATCAGAAAACGAAATTGCAAGAGAAATGATTTCTAACTATTTGGATAGACGTTTATTAAAATGCGTTTATGAGAGATTTATTCGAAAACGAGATGATTTTACAAAGCTAAATAGAACTAAAATTGAAGAGTTGAGATTGAGAATTGCAAGATTATCAAATATTGATGAAAAAAAAATTTTCCTGGATACGTATGGGATTTCTCTTGTTCCCCTCGCCCCAAATAAACAGGAACTGAAATCAATACTTCTTGTTAGTGAGGACGAATTCTTTAAACAACCAGTTTCTAATCTCCCTCTGGTAAATTCAATAACAGGTTATCTTGATATGATAAGAGTATATACCAACCACAAAGATCGAAAAAAAATTTCAAATATTTCAAAAGATGTCTTAGACAAGGAGTTACCAGAAAAATAATGAGTACCTCTGATAAATCCTCAAAACAAAAAAGAATTCTAGTCATAAAATTAAGTGGTAGCGTTTTTAATTTTAAAACTACGCCAAAATCCCTAAAGGAGTATGCTCAACTTTTACTTGACATACAACCCAAAGTTCAACCAGTTGTAGTATCAGGAGGTGGATTAATAGCAAGGCATTACGTTAATTTGGCCAGATCATTAGGTTCTGATGAAAGCAGTCTAGATGATATGGGCATAAAAGTTTCAAGATTAAATGCAATGTTGCTTTCCTCGGCACTCGGAAATTCTGCTTACCCAATTATTCCGTCCGATCTTGAGGAAGTTAGTATTGCATGTCAGTCAGGCAAAATTATAGTCAGTGGTGGCTTTCATCCGGGTCAAAGTACCAATGCTACAGCAGCACTTATTTGTGAAAAAATTAAAGCCTACAGATTCTTAAATGCAACGGACGTTGATGGTATATATGATACTGATCCAAAAAAGAGTCCAAGAGCAAAACTCTTTAGAGAAATTACCATAAAAAAGTGCTTACAACTCTTGAACAGTGAAAGTACTCTAGCAGGAAATTATGACCTTATGGACATCGTCGCTATGAAGGTGATAGAAAGATCTAAAATTTCGACATGGGTTATAAAATCAGATCCTAATATTATTAGAGATCTCATCATGAAAAATAGCCATACTGGTACTAAAATTATTGTTTAGAGTGTATGAAATAATCATATTACTATTTAGAAGCTATTTCATCTAGTCATAAAATGATAGTAACGATCGATTAAAACTAGTAACTCTTACTACTATGGAATCCAATCTGTTAAATTGAGCAAGTGCGGATATGGTCTTGAACAGCTGCTTTACTATACCATTTATGAAACGGTCTTGATTTGTCCTTTAAATTCTTTAAAACCATCATCAAGCATTTTTCTATATACTTCGCTGGCCTTTTCCCTTGGTAACGGTTTTGATTGGGCCTTTGTATAACCATCATTATCACACAAAAATAACATGGACTCGGTTTCTCTATCCATTTTGGTCACCAGCATTTCTTCACCTACCGGTGAAAATCCATTTCCATCTTGTTTTACGGTATATGTTAACATAGCATAGCCTGTATAATCAAATAGCTTTAATTGAGCCTTTTTAGATCTTTCAAGGCCAATAAAAGATGCTTTGTGATATTGCATAAGCTCTTATTGATTTTATCTTCTAAAAGTATTTGCTCAAGTTAAATTTTGTTTTATATGGTGGACCATGGTCCGTACTCTAAATTGAGTTGAAATAAGCTATTGGGTCCAGCAATGTATTATCAAATTCAAGTCTACCAATATAATTATTATACCTAGATTGCATATTTCCGAATATTGTAATGTCTTCATTTAGGATGTCAATACCTGAACATATTGATGAGCTAAGAGTTAGGATTATTCGTATAATAATTTGCATTGCAATAATAACTATTTTTACAATGAGTTTTAGCATAAAAACTACAATTATCCCTATCTCACTTCCATTCCTCAATCCAAATCACCTAACTTATCTGAAAGTATACTATCCATACCCAGAACCATTTAACAACATAGCCCTGCAATTGACAACTTTTATGAAGGATACCTTACTTCCATCAGAAGTAAAGTTTATTCAGACAGCTCCCGGTCAGGTGTTCTTTGGTCAGATTTACCTCTCCTTGCTAATTGGCTTGATATGTTCTTTGCCAATCGTAATTAAAGAGATACTTGGTTTTGTTTCTCCTGCGTTTAATCAGGGAAAAAGAAAAGGACAAAGCGTAGAAACAAGTGTATCAACTAAAGCATCTTCGCCGTCATTACCAAAAATTAAATTTGTAAAAGTATTATTGCCAACGTTTCTTTTATTTGTGTTTGGTGTAGTATTCTCATATGTGCTCGTAATCCCGTTTACCCTAGATTTTCTATACAGTTATGGTGAATCAATTGGTGCTGAAGCATTTCTGACAGTCAATGATTTCATAACATTTGTACTTCAATTCGTTCTTGGGTTTGGTATTGCCTTTCAGCTTCCAATCATAATGTATGTACTATCTCTAAGCGGCTTAACTGATTCAAAATTCTGGCAAAAAAACTTTAGGTATGCAATCATAATAATAACAATTTTTGGTGCAGTAATAACTCCAGACGGAAGTGGGATTACAATGTGGTTTGTTGCACTACCCATGATTGCCCTCTACGCTCTCGGCATAATAGCGATTAGACGAAATGAGCATAAGGTAATTACTGCTAAATCTAGTTGAGAATGATAATTAACTTACCTGACACAAAATAAAACTGTTCATGATCATAGCAGCAAAAGATAATTATCCATTTTCCATATTTGGAGTTAATCCCAGTGAACAATAATTGGATCAATCGCCACTTCTTCAAAACGATAAGCAATACCTGAGTTACGAGAAGGAACTTCCTGAAAATACTCGAGTCATGCTAATATCAGCAGTATATTCTGGCGAAAATCAGAAAGTCAAATTAAAATTTTACGATCCTAATCTACATGTAATATACTTTTGGCAGGATAAAACGGATCACAAACCATATTGTTATACTAAATTGGAATACGAAAAAAGGGCAGAAGAAATTGCGGCCGTTGAAAAGAAATTTGAGTTAAGGAAAATAACAAAAATAGACTTATTGTCAGACAAAGAAATTCAGGCAATAAAAATAATTGCTCCCGATCCTCTGTCAATAGGCGGCAGGGGTGGCATACGGGAAAAGCTAAATGTATGGGAAGCCAACATCAAGTATCACGAAAATTATCTTTATGATACAAGGTTAATCCCCGGTTCATACTACAAAAGAAAAGGATATGAAATAATTGAAGATCCGTACAAGATGTCAGAAATTGTCCAGAATGCATTGAAAAATTTTCTTTGGGATAAAATCCTAGAGAGCAAAGAGGCAAGAAATGATAAATACAGAGAATATGTTAGAGAATGGGCAGATCTATTAAATCAACCCATTCCAGAAATGAAGAGGGTAGCTCTTGATATTGAAGTAGATTCAGAGGAGGGACGAATGCCAGTTCCACGAGAACACGATAGAAAAGTTACTGCAGTAGGAATCTTCTCAAATGATGAAAGAAAAGTATTCCTTCTTGAACAAGATAAAAATCCCAATGATGGAACAGAATTAATTCCAGAAGCAGAAATGTGCAAGACTGAAAAAGAACTATTAGAAAAAACTTTTAAATTAATTTGGTCATACAATTTATTAGTTACCTTTAATGGTGATGATTTTGATCTTCCATATCTTTATGAAAGATCTCAAGATCCCGCAATTGATCCCATAAACCATACAATAATACCAAAGGAGGAAATCCCAATACTGGTTAAACGAGACACAGTTATCAAGAAAGGAATTCAAACAGAAGCGGTCCAATTAAGACATGGCGTTCACATTGATTTATTTAGAACATTTCAAAATAGGTCCATTCAAATTTACGCATTTAGCCACAAATATTCTGAATATAGATTAAATGCCATTTCAGAAGCACTTTTAAATGATAGCAAAATTGAATTTGAGGGTAATATTAGCGACTTGCCGATCCAAAAATTGGCACAATACTGCTTGAAAGATACGGAATTGACTTTTAGACTAACAAGCTTTAATGACAATCTACTACTGAAGCTATTGTTTGTGATCGCTAGAATATCTAGACTTTCTGTTGAAGACCTTTCTAGAGTAGGTGTGAACCAGTGGATCAGGGGAATGCTCTTTTATGAACATAGAAAGATAAATGCACTAATTCCGCGCACCGAAGAATTACGTTACAAGGGCGAGGTTTCTACTTCCGCAATAATAAAAGAAAAAAAGTACAGGGGGGGACTTGTCGTTGAACCCACTCCAGGAATCCACTTCAATGTATCGGTAGTTGATTTTGCCAGTCTGTATCCAAGTATAATAAATGTCCATAACTTATCTTATGAAACAGTAAATTGTCCACATGTTTCTTGCAGTGAAGATCCGCACCAAAAGATCCCTGATACAGCGTACTGGACATGCAAGGAGAAGAAAGGAATTACCTCGCTTCTTATAGGATCACTGAGAGACTTGCGAGTAAATTACTATAAGCAACTATCAAAAGACAAAACAATTTCACCTGAAGAACGACAACTCTATACAGTAGTAAGTCAGGCGATTAAGGTAATTCTCAATGCAAGTTACGGTGTAATGGGCGCAGAAATATTTCCTCTATACTGCCTACCAGTTGCAGATGCCACGGCAGCTATTGGAAGAAATATTATCACTAATACAATAGATAAATGTAGGGAATCAGGAATAGAAGTTGTCTATGGCGACACAGATTCTTTATTTTTGAGGGATCCATCACAAGGTAAGGTGGAGGAAATTTCAAGATGGGCCAAAACCAATGAAGGCGTAGATCTAGAATTGGACAAAGAATATCGATATGTTGTATTTAACAATCTTAAGAAAAATTATCTGGGTGTCTTGAAGGATGGAACTGTTGATGTAAAGGGATTAACAGGCAAGAAATCCCACACTCCAGCTTTCATAAGGAAAACGTTTTATAGCATGCTAGATATATTGGGTAAAGTTAACACTGAAAAGGATTTTGATACTGCTAGAGAGAAAATCAAAAATATTATTCGTGAAAGTGCAAAAAAATTAGAATCAGATGAATACCCAATGGAGGAACTATCTTTTAACGTTATGATAAATAAGTCTCCAGAAAAGTATGGCAAAAGGACTGGTGAAAATAAAAAAATATCCTCAATAGACGGTCATGATTCTACCAACAATTCAATAAAGGGTATCCCACAGCACATAAAGGCAGCATTGTTATTTTCAAATGGAAGACAAGCTAAAGCGGGAGACATAATCTCGTATGTAAAAACAAAGACTTCTGAAGGAGTCAAACCTGTTGAGCTAGCTACCCATAAGGAAATTGATACTGAAAAATACCTGGAGGCTATGGAATCCACTTTAGATCAAATTTTAACCGCTCTAGATGTAAATTTCAAGTCTATAATTGGTAAACCAAGGCAAAGTAATTTAGATGAATTATTCTGGTCAAATTAGCAAAAATTATCAAATTACTTAAATAAATATAATTGCTTACAGTTATTCAATAAGACAAATTGACAATTTTAGATCATTTCAATTCTCTGTTTATTACTCCAGAAAGAACCAAAGCTGGATCTTCCTTCGGGGATATTGATACGAAAATTTCATACGGTGATGCAAAATTAGTATTTTTTGGTATTCCATTGGAGCTAACTACCTCATTTGGAAAAGGTACAAAAAGAGGTCCAGAAGCGATCAGGAGTGCGTCTGCTCGTCAAATTGAAACCTTCATTTACGATGAAGAAAAGGACATACGGGAAATTACCAAAATTTTTGATTTGGGGGACGTTAAAATACCTGATTATCATGATGATAAACTACATTCCATCTTTTCCTTCCTGGATGAAAAGATTCCTCCTCTGGTAAAAGGATTGTCTAGGAGTAAGAAAAAACCATTTATTCTTGGAGGAGAACATACCATAACGTATTTTTGTTTTAAGGGTCTTTCAGATAATCAGCCTCTCTTGATACACTTTGATGCACATAGAGATCTAAAATCTGAATATGATGGTATGAAACTCTGTCATACTACTCCATTCTATAGGCTGATAGAAGAAGGATACATTCAAGGCAAAAATATTATACAAATAGGTATCAGACAAACAGATAAGAACGAAAATAATTTTGCAGAAAAAAATGGTATTATGACCTTTGACCCATGGGAAATAAAAAAAAATATTGATGATGTATCAACTTATATTTCCAAGGTTACTGCTAATAGAAACATATACATATCGTTCGACATTGATGTTTATGATTTGCCATATGTGCCTTGTACAGGAACGCCTGAGCCGTTTGGATTGGATCCGTTTGAAATAATTAAGATATTTAAAAGTATTAACGATTCGGCAAGTCTGTTAGGAATGGATCTTGTAGAGGTTTCACTCAAAAACCATGATTACAGGGAAGGAACGCTTGCGGCACAAACTCTTTTAAGGATAATTCCTAGAAAGTATGTTTAGCTGAATTGATGTGATCGGTATACTAGTCAGCTCGTAATTATTGATGTACTGTTTTACTATTATGTCTAGCCCCATCTGGCTCTCTCGTTTTCTCTATCTTCTTTTGTTGCTTTTTTCCATTCTTTATAGTGTTGTCTACATAAATACACCCTTTTGTTTGAAGTATTAACTTGTAAATCTGAAGCCATGCTTGCCTTACTTCCACTGATTGATCTCTCCGCTGAATTTGAGCAACCGCTTACACTGCAGTTTACCCCTTTGTCTACTCTTCCCATTTGAATGGGATCTAATTATTAAATATAAAAACATTAAATGGATGAAAATATGGTAATTGCAATTCTCTACCTATATCAATAATTCATACCATAATTATTGGACGTTTTGATAAATATTTTGGTAGGTTTAATGGCAGGTACGGTTTATCTGTTATTTCTTGTTTGATCCGTCTCATGAGATTTTCTATCGATATGGTGTATTGAGACTTGGCCATTCTTTCCCTGACTACAAAATCTTCACCTCCGACTTCTTTATCTCCAATGACAATGATGAAATGAACCCATTCAGATTCTGCTTCTCTAATTTTTTTTGCAACAGAAAGCTCCCTGTCATCAATGTCTGCCCTTATACTGTTATTGTTTAGCTGCTCCAAGATTTTTTCACAGAACGCCAAATGATTTGAAGAGACCGGAATTATTCTTATCTGTGTATGTGATAGCCAAAGAGGCAATGCTGGAGGCTTGCCTGTATGTACATCCCTGTCGGCTTTTTCAAGTAGTGCAAATATTACCCGTTCTACCGCTCCACTAGGAGAGTTATGCAATATGATTGGATACTTTTTCTCGCCGTCACTATCAACAAATTCAATGTTGTATCTTTGCCCATTTTCAATATCAATTTGATCAGTGGAAAGCGCAGCAGCCTTCCCTGACCTGTCTACAAAATTAAATTCCCACTTTACGATAAAATAGAAGAACTTTTCTTTCCACATTTCTACCAGGATGGGTTTCTTTAGTCTAGCTGCAAATGTCTGAATAAATTCCTTATTTTGTTCATAAAAGTCTGAAGTAAACCGGATAACCATCTCTACGTCGTCATTAGGGGAAATACCCAGTCCCTCTATAACTTTCATTGATAACTCAAATCTTTTTACAAACTCTTCTTTTGCTTGATTGATATCCCTGCAAAAAGCGTGGCAATCTGGCATACTGAATGCCCTAAGTCTCCTAAGACCGACTAGTTCGCCACTCTTTTCTCTTCTAAATGAATATCTAGTTAATTCATAAAGCTTCAGTGGAAGCTGTTTATAAGAAATTTGAAAATCCTTGGCCATCAAGAATTGACCAAAACATGCGGCAAACCTTAAGAAAAGCTGCTTATTGTCTGATTGGATATTGTATTGCCTGGCTGGAAATCTGTTAAAGTAACTATGAATTGACGGATGATTGGAATCATACATCACTGGTGTCTCGACTTCAATTCCACCATACTCATGAATCATTTTTGTTACATAGGTCTCAATTAATGATTTCATTAAACGTCCCTTGGGATAGTATCTCATATTTCCTCCATCCGAAGATGGTTCATAGTCAGCTAGTGCCAATCTCTTCATCAATTTTACATGTGGCGGAACTTCAAGTACTGTTCTCTTCTTAGATAACTCATATTCTGCTAATTTTTTAAGTGCACTGTCTTTTTGAAAAGCATAATCATTTATTGGAATTAACTTATCCTCAGGCACTTGTACGTACCAAATTGAGTTTAGGGCACCTTCAGATTTTAGTGCGGTTGATTCTGAGGTCAATTCCTTTTTAGTATTGTCGTTACCTTTTCTATGAATGGTTTTAGCTTGTTCTGCCAGTGGATGTCCTTTGATTTTTATATGAAATGACTTTGTCCAACCAAATGGCGCCCGATTTACTGTCGTAAACAGATCTCTTATCTGATTCTCAATTGAAATTAGTAATGCATGAGCTATGCTGTGTGTCGCTAGTTGGGAACTTAGGTGTGCATAAGGATAGATTAGTAAATTATCACATTTTATTTTCTCGCTATATGCCTTCAACTCCTTGCAAACATCATCAATTATGGACTCGTCATCATCTTTTTCTACGGCAATTAATGCTACTATCACTTCGTCTATTTTTCTACTTGCTTTGTATTGGATATCTTCTGCGGCTTCCACCTCTTTAGAAATCGGTTGGTATTCGATAAAATCTGAATGTAGCAACAAAATACGCATTTAATGACGAAAACTAATCCTTCGAGGTTAAATTAATTGGTTTGGAACCAACATCTTAATAATGGAATTAATAGTTGGACCTGAGTTCAATAAAGCGTGATTCAGGGCTTAATTTCAAATTTGTATATGGATACTTGTTGATATTAATGCCCCCTGTAAAATTCTGTTCAAACCTTGCCAAATTATGAGTAGCATTGTATGCCAAATTTAACCTTGAAGAATTATCCCCACGATCTAATATTTTTAGAAATCCGCTATCTATAATCATCATGTATTTGTCCGTCTTGAATGGAGTCTTACTATAGAAGTTTTTTGCGTCAAACGTTTTATTAAAAACAAATTCTGGAATCCAGAAATATTGTGGATTCCCAACTAGGGTCACCTTATCTGCGGGGTTGATACCTGATGAATTGTTGTTACTATTAGGTAAATTTGAAAGAACAAATGAAAGAGCCCGGTAATAAGTTGAATTCATGTTTATAGTTATTAGCATAGTTATGCTGCAGATCCCAAATATCCCGATAACTGCTATTCTAATATAAGGTAACAAATTTCTCGTTTTAATATTGGATATATTGCTGCCTAATTTTTCAAGCATAGTTGCTCCTGCTATGCATAATGGAGGTAGTAATAGTATCATATGAAATGAAGAAACATAGCCTATGGCCTGGAGAAAGATAAAACCAGGAATTGCCCATAGCAATATGAAATAGTCTTTTTTGATGGCTGCATAGACCAGACCACCCATTCCTAAAACAAACAATACAGGGTCTATCTCGAAGAATGTATTTATGGTATTGATTAAGGGTCTATCTCTGGTGACTTGGTAACGAACACCACTGATCCAATCGTTCAAATCTCCAATTAGTGTAGCATGTAGAGGCCACAAAAACGGAACCAAAATGACAGGAATTAACCAAACTAGTACGTATTTCTTTTTTCTTGTAACTAAATACGTCATCGTTAGTCCCACTGGGATTACTGTGAAAGCAGGTATCTTGGTAAAAATTGCTAGACCAAGAAAAATTCCAGAGACAATCAAAGTAAGCTTGGTATATTGTCTTTGTTCGTGTTGTGGTTGCATCTGGCGTTGCCGTTCCCACTTGCGTCTATCAAGACTCAAGATGAGTAATATTGAAGTTAGTATAAAGGGGAGTTGAATCGACTCTAGAAATATTCTTCTAGTCAGCCAAGTAAACGGCATTACTGCAAATAATACAGCTGCTATAATCGCGACATTTCTTCCGTATCTATACTCTGTGATCCTATACAACAGAAAAGTATCAATTACAGCTAAAATTCCCGTTATTAGGCGCGGAACCAAATACAGTTGCTCAACAGGATTCTTATCACCTGCGTTAACGAAATTGGGGTAACCAATAATGCTAAAGATCCCTGCCAAGAAAATTTGACCAAAATAAGGCGCTCGATATCGAGCTTGTGGTTGAAGCCCATCGCCATCTTCAGTGGAAATCGCTTTCCTCAGGTAATGACCTTCATCTGTGTGTATTGATGGAAAACCCGTAGGATTCCATAAGTGAGTGTAGGCAGACAAGATAAGTGGTATTAGAATGAAAACTAGTAATCGTAGCTTCCTTTTTTCTTTTAACTGTAACAGTAGCCCCAATCAGCTTCCTTTTCCATTTACTATGGAATTTATACAAGAATTAAACCTTATGGATGTGTATTTCATCATTTAGGATCCTGAAAAATTACCTTTCCTATTATTTCATGTTACCACCAAAAGGGCTTAGTAGTATAGGCAATATTGATATGCTATTTGGCGTTTTTACCTGAATAAACTGAATGAACAGCATTCTTTAGTATATCAAAGTATTTCGTGGGAATTAAATTTCCACTCTCATCACTTGTCACTAAATTAAAGTTCTCAACTCTGTGCGGCCTGAAATTCCAATACCAAAAAGCCCACCCGTATGGATCTATTTCATTAAATTTTTTTAATATCACTGTGGTGTCCTTTGGAGTGATATTACTCGTTTCTGGATTTATTTCATAGACAAAGTCGCCTTCTTCGTTTATTACTTTATCTCTGGCTACATTGTTCCATTCTCCAATATAGACGGGAACTCCTGATAAGTTGCCGGCGGTTACGAACATGTTCAACCTTTGTTCTTGGTAGCTGCCCGGAGATGGCAGTCCATATATACTAAATTTGAACATAGTATTCGTCTTATTTGCAGGTGCCATCTTTGCAAGATTAGTCGCATTAACTCCAATGTTACTCTTTAGATCAACAGGTATTGTCATACTGTATATCAGATGTTTCTGAGTTACCTTTCTCATTTCGTCAGTCATTAACGTATTATATTTCCCAATTTTTTCCCACTGATCCGGACTATGTACTTGCGGCTCACTCAGAATCTCATAACCCACTGTACTTGAATGACTATCAACAGTACTGACTACTTTTTTTAAGAATTGAGCTTGTAGATTCCAACCATCAGTACCATTTGTATCTCTAACCCCTCTGTTCCACCAGTCAGTCCACCACGCTGCTGCTGATGGATATTTAGGCCCTCCGCCACTTCCATAAGGATATTGTGAATTATTTTGAAATAAGAAGCTTGGAAACCCTGTTCCTCTTTGAGGATTAAGCCATGATGAAGTATGAAACTGATGATTATCATATATGATTTTTAACCCATAATTGTCAGCTAGGGTCGCGACAAATTTTAGCTCATTTATGAATGCTGTAGGATTTTTCACATAAGATTCCCAATAATATACATATCTCACATGATTCATTCCTCCGTCTTTTAGTATCTTAAAACTTTGGTCATAGTAGTTATCAGGGAATGGATTCTTAAAGTCTCGTGTCTGGGGCAAACTGGTATAGTACCCTAACATGTTTACTCCAATCAGAGGTTGGGATTTTACCCCTTGAGCAAAGCTCAGATTAGCTATCAGTGATACATTTAGAAATAATAAAAAGACAAATGAAAGCCCAAAAACGGACAGATTCATTATTAAGACAAAAATTTAGCTCCCAATATAAATTATTGAAGAGTTGATTCGAGAATTAAGAATGGGTTTCTCGAGCACCGGAGACTAGTTGTCTTGTAGTTGTTAGGTCCTCAATTTTTTTGTTTATGTTTAATACTATTTCAAGTAAGTCAGGTTCAATTCTGTTTTGTTTTATAAACGAAGCTAAAGCCTGAGTGTCTTTAGGTAGACACATTCCATCAAATGGTCTTCCAAACTCTGTGCCATACTTGCCAATTCTTTTATCCAGAGATACTCCTAAACTAACGACCTTGTCATCTATTCCCAAATGCTTGCATATTAATCCAATTTCATTAAAGAACGAAATCTTTAATGACAAAAAGCAATTTGATGCATACTTGATAAGCTCTGCGGCCTCGAAAGATGTTGTGATTATATTTTTTGTCAATGGTTGGTATATATCTACTAATAATTTTGATAATTTATTACCACTTTCCTCTCCTATTATTACCCTATCCGGAGTGAAGAAATCATCTAATGCCGAAATTTGTCTCAAAAATTCCGGATTATAGGTGACCTCATAGTCAACTCCTCTTCTTTTGCTGCAATTTTTTTCAAGATAGTTCACAACTACACTACGCATAGTTCCAGGTAACATCGTGCTTCGGAAGACCAACAAATGACGTTTTACAGACGTATTTAGATAGTTTGCGAGCTGATAGAGTGCAGAAAGTATTTGAGAAAGATCTTGTTGGGAGTTATGAGTCGGAGTATTAACACACACAAATGAAATATCTGTTTGAGATAATGCATCACCTAAATTATTAGCTACATTATAACCATTGTTTTTTAAAGTCCTCAGCTTCTCCTTTGATATGTCATAAAAAATGACCTCGTGACCTAACTTGTGAAATCCTTGGCCCGTTGCACTGCCTACCACACCCGAACCAATAATGCTTATCTTACTCGTTCAAAATCCCTCTTTATTATAGGGGGGTTATAATTAATCATATTTATATAATTCCTTTTCATTTTCAAGTAAGAAATATAGTAATAATTAACAGGAACCATCTTACTTCAATAACTTCTAGGTCATAATAAAAGTTACTAATAAATAATCTAGAAAGGGAGAAAGAACAGTGAACTCTTACAGGACCCCAACAGTTCAAAAACATATCGGAATTTTTGGCAACATAATTTTTGACCTGATACTCTTAGGATTTGCTATTTCACTGCTTTTATCACCTATCTGGTTTGACATAAATGATATTGTTTATCAAATTACTGGTTTGCAAAATTATATAGTTAGAAATTTAGTGCCAAGTTCATTATACAATTATTGGCTTGTTATACCGCTGGGAGTTATCGGTATCTGGAGATGGACAGTATGGCTTATCAAGAAAATAGTCGCATCATTTTATTCTCCTATAACGCCTGAATCTAATGAACTCAATTCACGGGGTACACTCGACTTTTCCGTATCAATAATTGTCCCCGTATATAATGAGGACCCGAAAATCTTTAGGCGATCTTTGGAGTCATGGTGGAAGAATAAGCCAGGTGAAATAATTACAATTATTGATAAATCAGATAAAAGATGCATTGCTGAATTTAAAGAATTTCAACAAGGCAAGGATAATCTTAAATTGATAATAACATCGAAACCTGGGAAAAGACCTGCCCTTGTAGATGGTATTCTGCAATCAAATGGCGAAATTGTTGCTCTAACAGATAGTGATACAATGTGGGATGCAAATTTCCTCGAAAATGCTTTACGACCATTCCAGGTAGATTCAAAAATTGGCGGAGTAACTCCTAGATATCATCCCATTGAAAGAAGAACAATATGGCAAAAGATGACTGATATTTTTTGGGATTCCAGAAACTATTTAGATATGCCAGCACAGACGGCAGGAGGAAAAGCTCTGTCTTGCCTGAGCGGAAAAACTGCATTATACCGCAGGAAAATTCTATTACCTAAAATCAATTTCTTCCTAAATGAGTTTATTCTTGGTAGAAAAAAAGAATCAGGTGAAGATAAATGCTTCACGAGGCTTGTTCAACAGGAGGGGTGGAAGACATATTATCAAAGTTCTGCAATAATATACTCTTCTGCCGCCCCAGAATTTGACCAATTTATTAGGCAACGAATTAGGTGGGCGAGAAATAGTCATAATTCTGATTTCCAGAGTTTATGGAACGGATGGGTATGGAAATGTCCGTACCTTGCGTTCTCTATGATAGATCGTTTTATTTCGGTCTTTACTCTATTACTTGGTCCAATTTTTTTCTCAATAGCCATTATCGAAAATCAATGGGGATTAGCAATTTCAATTCTTATCTTATGGCTTGTTGGAAGGATGATTAAGATCTTTCCACATTTAAGACGCAATCCAGCTGATCTATTCTTACTGCCTATATACTTGGGAGTAAGTTTCTTGATGGCACTAACTAGATTGTACGCTCTTGTTACTATTCGGGATCAACATACCATAAGAGGATTTAGGAAGGCAAAATCTAGCAGAATAAAGAGAATTAAAGATTATCTTTTAACCATCGAAGTGATAGCAGGGATATTCATATTCGCATTCACCCTACACTGATTTCGACTATTATTGATGTTGTTGTCAACATTCAAATCAAAATTAAAATAATTTCGACATCCAGATTTATGAGATCATAATCTAGTTTGAATTCCTTTATCAGCCAAATATCTCTTGACCTTTTCTGGCGTTAAATTATCATAATGAAAAATCGAAGCTGCCAGAACGGCATCAACATCAGTTTTATTAAATACCTCAAACATGTGTTCTGAAGAGCCACAGCCGCCTGATGCAATAACAGGTATCCTTACACTATTACAGATTGTATTAGTAAGTTCAATATCGTAACCATTTTTAGTACCATCTGCATCTATACTTGTCAAAAGTATTTCACCGGCACCAAGCTCTTCTACCTTCTTTGCCCATTGGATAGCATCAATATTAGTACCCTTAGACCCTCCGTATATCATGACCTCAAAGTAGAAATCTTTATCAGGACGGGACATTATTGTGTGTTTTTCATCATCCCTAAAGTTTCTCTTGACATCTATAGCTACAACAACACATTGTCTTCCAAAAATTTTCATAAGATCCGTTACCAATTGTGGATTTTTGACACTGGCAGTATTAATGGAAACCTTGTCTGCTCCATTTAGAAGAATCTGTCTTGCGTCTGACAATGTCCTAATTCCTCCTCCCACTGTAAATGGTATGTCAATAACACTGGCTACATTCTTAACCACGCTTTTCATAATTTCACGGTCTTGTCTTGATGCAGTAATATCTAGGAATACGAGTTCATCAGCGCCCTGATCGCTATATTTTTTAGCCAATTCTACAGGATCCCCGGCGTCTTTAACTCCTCGAAACTTGATTCCTTTAACTACTCTTCCGTTATCAACGTCCAAACAAGGAATAATTCTTTTCGATAGGGTCATTACGCTATTGCTTTCACCTTTTTAATGTCCAATCTATCTTCATACAATGCCTTACCGAGAATAACACTATCGCATCCAATTGATCTAACCCTTAATACATCTACCAAACTCGAAATTCCTCCACTAGCAATTATTCTTGATTTTCGGTCAGTATTAATGCTATTTAAAGTGGCAACATCTGGTCCTGAAAGTGTTCCATCCCTAATTATACTGGTCACGAGAAAAATGTTTATTCCAAGTTTATTGAATCTAATTATCGCCTCTTCAATGTTATAATTAGAAGACGACTTCCAACCATTAATCATGACCTTTCCATTTATCTCGTCGAGTGAAATCACAATCCTGTCACTATAATTTTTACAAAGCAAACGTAATTGATCCAAATTTGTATACGCCATGGTACCAATGACAAGTTTTGAAAAGCCCATTCTGGCAATTTTTTCAAAATTTTCCAAATTGCGTATACCACCTCCAATCTGGATTGGAATATCTACTGAATGCAATATCTCCGAGATAGTTGATAGATTATTGGATTCATTACCTAATGCGGCATCTAGGTCTACGATATGCAGCATATCCGCTCCATCGTCTTCCCATTTTTTTGCCACCTTAACGGGGTCGCTACTATACACCTTTTTTGTTGATTTGTCTCCTTTCGTTAACCTAACTACGTCGCCTTCAATTATGTCTATTGCCGCTAGTACCTTCATTCGTTTTCTTCACAAAATTTAATAAAATTTTTCATAATTTGGGCTCCAATTTTTCCCGATTTTTCGGGGTGAAATTGTGTACCAAAAAGATTAGAGCGTTCTATTACAACAGGTAATATTGAGCCATATTCAGCAATTGCCGTAATAAGATTTTGATCTTTGGGCTCAATGTGATAGGAATGAACAAAATACACCCAGGAATTTTGCGGTATCCCTTTAAGAAGATTACTTTCTCTATTCACAATTCTCAAATTATTCCAACCTATGTGAGGAACTTTAACATTCCTTTTTGGAAGCATCAATACCTCTCCGTCTAATAATTTAAGTCCATCAAGAATACCCTCCTCGCTTTTATTGAATAACATTTCCAAACCTAGACAAATACCGAGTATCGGCATTGCATTATCTACGGCCATATTAAGTGATGCCACATCTTTTTGTATGGAAGAAATTGCGCTATCGAAATTACCAACTCCTGGTAAAATCAGCCCATTATACTTTTCTAATCCCTTTAGTGTACTTATGATATCTACTGCATGGGCACCATTTCTGAGAAGGGATTGGTGCAAATTAAAAAGATTCCCTGCCCCAAAATCAAAAATAGCTATTCTAGTCATTTACATCATTTCTTTAGTACTCGGTAGACCTTTTCTCCTTTGATCAATAGTAGCAGCATTTCTAAACGCAATCGCAAAACTCTTCATGGCAGATTCTAATTTATGATGATCATCTTTTCCATACTCTACTAGTATGTGTGTACAGGCCACTAGATTTTGCAGGAGAGATCTAAAGAAGTGCTCAATATCTTCCCTTGCTATTCCTTCCACTTCTTTTCTTTCCAATTTTAACTCAAATTTTGAGAATTCTCTCCTAACCAAATCAATTGCTGAATTGCTGCGTGAATCATCCATAGGGACAATGGCATAGCCAAATCTCATTATTCTGGCTCTATTTCCTAAGGCCTTATCTAGTCCCTGTCCTATGCAAATAGCAATATCTTCTATCAAATGATGCAGGATGGAATCATTTGATTTGACCTCAGCTTCAATGTCGACAAGGCTGTACTTGCAAAAGGTAGTTATGAGGTGATCCAGAAATTTTAAACCACTGGTAATCTGCGCCCTACCTTCGCCATCAAGATTAACATTTATCTTAATTGTTGTTTCAGATGTACTTCTGCTCAACGATGCGATCCTAAGTTTATCAGTATCTGACAATTGGTATCTAAAACTGGGTCATAACTTTATTTAATATGTTTGGTAATTCATTGACATCTCTAACGATTAAGGAAGTTCCATTATTATTGAACAGATCCCTTATCCGATTTGATCTTGCATTAGGGTCACATATTCCAATTAATTCAATCTGGATATTCGATACTTTTCTTGCTCTTTGCACCATGAACAAATCCTCCGCCGAATCCCCAACATAAAAGGCATTTCTTACTCCAAAACTTTTGATGCACTTTACTAATGCGCCAGGATTGGGCTTACCCATATCCCGTTTTTCATCCTCTAGGAAAACTGAACCGTTAGCGTCAAAAAATTTAAAAATTGATTTCATGGAATACATTGCTGCTGTTTTACTTCTACCAGAAACAATTCCTACTTTTTTATTAAAGAGATTTGATAATTTTTTCATAGTTGAATGGCGCACTAGAAGTGTATCATTTTCAATGAGCGGCCTGTCAAAGTAATATTTGGGGATTGTATTGTGTTGTTTTTTGAATAAATTTGGTCCATAAAAATATTCGTCAAAAATCCGAGTCAATATGCTACTGTGAATATTTCCTGGATAGTTTAGTATCTTCTTAATCTCATTTAGGGGGTATTTGTATTGCTTTTTCAGATAATCTTCTACAGAATTTATTCCATTTATTGTTGCATTGTTAGTAATATTATCTAAAAAAAAGTGCATATCAGAAATTTTAGATGGGCCACAAAGTATGCTCAAAATTAATGCATAACTTGTATCTGTGTCAGTGTTAAACATCCCAGATTTACGAAAATTGAAAATCATTTCATCACTCACTAAAGCTTTTACACCCATGATGGTTGGGTTGATGTAACTAACCACGTATTGTACTGTTTTTTTTATAGCCTCATTATAGGATTTACGGGTATCAATCAACACACCATCAATATCGAAAATAATACATGCATTTGAATTCATTCTATTGAAATCTACTCTAAATTTATTGAATATTGTTAAATATTGAAAGTATTTTATTATTCATTTTCTTTGTACCTATGGTTATTCTAATACAGTTTCCATAGGTCCCAATCTTGTCTAATGCCCTGGCTATTATCTTTCTATTATATAATGACTCTATAATTCGATTATATTCTTCGTTACATTTTATAAGAAGGAAATTTGCATCCGATCTGTAAACATCTATTTTTTTGATTTTTGAAAGATTCTGGTAGAGTTTGTTCCTTTCATCTCTTATTACTGATATACTTTTTTCGACTTTTTCAGGATTAGAGATAACGGATATTGCGATAGCAAGTGAAATACTGTTTACAGCATATGGTGATTGAACTCTGTTTTTAAATAATTCTGCAAGTTCTTCATTTGCTATCATGTATCCTATTCTTGCACCCGCCAACCCCAATGCCTTTGAAAATGTTCGAAGAATTACAAGATTTGGAAATTCTTGTACATACTTTGATAATGAATATTTTGCAAATTCTACATATGCCTCATCTATTATTACCAGATTATTTTTCAAGTTACCTAGAATATCCAACATTTGCGATCTTTCAAATTGATTTCCTGTTGGATTATTTGGTGAGCATAAATATATTGCGTGAGATTTTTTTGCGTCATCAATAAATTTTTCACTATTAAATGTGTTATCAATAGAAGATAGCATTATTTCAGAAGATGTTACTCCGTGTAATTGGCATCTTGTTTTAAAATAAGAAAAGGTTGGGTATATGGTAGTTATCCTTCTACCTCTTCCTATTAAAGTTAAGAGTAAATCTATAATCTGATCAGAGCCGCTTCCTAGTACGAGTGACTTTTCACTTATCATCAGATACTCTGAAAGCTTTTTGTATAACTGCTCATAAAGCTCGATGGGATATTTTCTGAGATCAATTTTTTTTATACTCTTTAAAGAAATTTTCGTGAGAAAATTTTTGTCTAAAACAAGATTTTCGTTCGCATCCATTTTATAATGATCGCTTTTACAAACTGTTGCATATTTTTCAACCATTGAAATTTTCTCCATTTCTTTCATCAGCCAGTTTGTCATTTTAATTCTTGAACCTCTCTTCCACAGCAGTATAATGGTTTGGTAAACCTTCAGCTAGCGATAATTCCTTCACACATTGTCGAATTGATTGAAGACCTTTTTTTGTTACTTTAATTTGGTTAACTAATTTCATAAAGTCAAGTACAGATAGTGAAGATTTAGATTTACCAAATTCCATAGTTGGTAACACATGATTTGAACCAAGACAATAATCGCTTGCCGCGGAAGGACTATACTTTCCTAACAATATCACACCTGCAGTACTAATTTTAGAAGCGAATTTTTTAGGATTTTCGGTCAAAACTTCAAGATGTTCGGGTGCTAATTCGTTAATGAATAATATAGCTCTCTCTTCTGTATCACACAATGCTATAAAGGCATTATTCTTAAAACTTTTTGAAACTATATCCAATCTTGGTAAGGAACTATTTAATGCCTTAGTAATTTCATTTTCTAATTTTCCAATCAGCTCACTTGAAGTAGTAACTATACCACAAATTGTGTCCTGACTATGTTCTGCTTGGGAAATCAAATCCCTGACCACAAAACTGGGATTAGATGTATAATCCGCATATATTATAAGCTCGGTTGGACCAGCTATCATATCAATAGCAGTGTTATTGCTAACCAGAGATTTTGCAATGTTAACATATAAACCCCCCGGACCCACAATTTTATCAACCTTCTTTATTGTTTTAGTTCCATACGCTAGGGCTGCCACTGCTTGGGCACCACCCACTTTATAGACTTCCTCAATACCACAAATATCCGCAGCAACAAGTGTTAGTGGATCTATATTACCATTTTTCATAGGTGGACTTACTACCGCTATTCTGTTAACATCTGCAATAATTGCAGGAATCGCACACATTATCAACGTGCTTGGATATCGTGCTTTACCTCCAGGGACGTAGCATCCAACACTGTCTATGGGCTTAACAGCTCGTTCAATTTTGACTCCATCTTCTGATGATATGATTCCAGTTAATCGTCGTAGTAGCATTTTTTCATTCTTTTCAAGTAGCTTCTTACTCCTTTTAAGAGATTTCAGTTGATTCAATGTTACCTGTTGGTAAGCGTTTTTAAATTCTTCTTTATCAACTAAAATAGAATCGATTTTTACTTTATCGTATTTTTTAGTATATTTCATTAGTGCAATATCACCAAATTTAATAACGTCATCAATAATCTTTTCAACAATGAGATTTTTATCGGGTATAGGATTCAAACAACGAATCTGTGTTGCTTCTTTAGTTCCATTCTTTACCTTTATTTTTTTAATCACTTATCCATAACCTGTTTTAGTTCCTCTAATGGAAGTATTTGCTTTGGTTGCATGACTACAAGTCCCTGTGCTATCTCTCTCATCTTTGGAACCATTTTTATGAACTCATTTTTATCTATGACCGTATTAACACCGTACCAACCTTCTTCACTCAATTTGCTAATTGTGGGTCTTTTTAGGGCCGGCAAGCTTTCCAACAATTTCTGAAGGTTCTCTTCCTTCACATTAACAAAAATATGAAGTTTTTTCCTTGCTTCAACAACTCCCTTTACAAGTGCAAGTATGTCTGCAATTTTTTCAGCTTTTATTTTGTCTTCTAATGAATTCTTGTTTGCAATTAATTGAGCGCTTGATTGTGCAACGGTTTCTATAAGCTTTAGGTTGTTTTGAACTAGTGTCGTTCCAGTTTCTGTTATATCACAAATGGCATCTACATCTTCGGGGGGTTTGGCTTCGGTCGCACCAAAGGATAGAAAGATTTCAACCATTTTATTTTCACCAATCCTCAACCACGGTGTAATGATCATTGGTCTAACATCACCGTAATATTTTTGGTATGATATGTTAGAACGTATGAGAGCTGAAGTAGTAGTAAGGTATTCAGATGAAATTCTTAGTGTACGTTTCTGTTTTGCGAAACCTTCTATTAATTCAGTTAAATTGTTATATTCAAAATTTTCCGGAATCGCAATGACTTGATTTACTTGACCATATTCTAGATCTAGTAAGATCTTGACGTCCGCACTTGCCTCAGCAATCCAATCTTTACCAGTAATTCCTATATCATAAAATCCCTCTTGTACATATGTAGGGATCTCTTGTGGTCTCAATACTTTTACTTCTATCTCAGGATCACTAAGCTTAACTCTGTAGGTTCTTCCACGACCCTTGACGGGTTGCCATGCTTCTTCAAGAATCTTGAACGTTGCATCTTCGATACTGCCCTTTGGTATCGCAAATTTTACTGTTGCCATCTCTCATCCGAAGGATCTTTTTAATGAGATATATTTCTATTGAAATATCATTTGTAGGGAACTCTTCTCTGACGATTATTTTGATAAATTAAATGAAAAATTCCTCAAAATTATTTATAAAACGTTCTAGGTTGAACCGGACACTCTATCTTGCAACTCATGTAGAATTGACCTCGCACTGTTCAAATTTATGTTCGACTGTCTATACATGGTATCAGATACAATTTCAACTAATTTACCAGTTGCTCCCGCCGCTACAGCAATATTCTTTGCATGTAATTTCATATGTCCCTTTTGAATCCCTTCTGTAGCTAAAGCCCTGATTGCTGCAAAATTTTGAGCAAGTCCAACTGATGCGATGATACATGCTAATTCACCAGCTGATTTTACTCCTAATATTTTCAGACACATTTTCGCAACAGGATGAACTGTAGATATTCCGCCTACAATGCCAACTGACAGAGGAATTTCAATTCTCCCCAGTAGATCACCATTAGATGACTTTGAGAAGGTGGTAAGGGTTCGGTACTTTCCATCTCTAGATGCATAGGCATGGGCGGCAGCTTCTATGGCGCGAAAATCTTGACCTGTTGCAATTGAAACTGCATCTATTCCGTTCATTATCCCTTTGTTATGAGTTACCGCCCTGTGGGGATCAGAAAAGGCAAAAGCAAACCCAGACAGGATCCTGTCAACTATTTCCGCTCCGCCAAGTTGTTCTTTCTTGAAAGTTACTTTGCTTGTAGCGATTCTTTCTGTAGCATAATTGGAAAGTATTTTCAGTATAACCTTACCATTTGTCTTTCTTTCTATTTCAGGACCCAATAGTTCGCACATTGAATTTATTGTATTAGCGCCCATTGCATCCTTACAATCAACATACAGTTCTGCCACAAGCATTTTACGATTATCAATCTCATTTTTAATAACTCTTGTTTTGAGATCTACCGCCCTGACATTTTTTGAACATGAATTAGCAATACTGAGTAGCGAATCCTTGCTCTTTGAAATAATACCAATGGCTCTCTTGAAATTTGACAGGCTAATTACTTGAATCTGACCTCTCATAATAGAACTACCAGCACATGCCTTGAACCCTCCAGTAGACTTTGCTAGTTTTGCCGAATGACTTGCTGCTGCGACAACAGACGGTTCTTCAATGGCCATAGGAACTAGGTAGTCTTTTCCATTAATTAGAAAATTTGTTGCTATGCCAAGGGGGAGTGAAAAGACTCCTATCGCATTTTCAACCATTCTGTCAATTTTATCAAAGGATAATGGTTGATTTACGGCAGTCGAAATTTCATTTTTTGTAAGATTGGTTTTTGATGCAACTAATGATAATTTCTGGGCAAGGCTCATTTCATAGAATTTCCTTTCTTTGATCATTGGTACGTTTACTATGATCGTGTGAGCCTTAATATTTTGTCATCGCCCTGTTGTGGCAGGCCATTCCCATCGGTATTGCTCGTAAGAACAAAAATTGATCCATCTCGAGATTCAATAACATCACTAAGACGACCATAACCAACAAGTATGGTATTCTGGTTACCTGTTTTAAAATCAATATCCCTTAAGTGTGAGCCCTTTAGAGTGGCAATAATGAGTTGATTCTTGTATCCTAGTTTATTTGATGACGCAAGGGTAATTCCGGAAGGTTCTAAAGATGGATTGTAACAAAGCAAGGGTGCAGTGTTTTTGGTATTTTTATTACATTCCTCATTGGGCCAACCATAATTTTTGCCTGGTGATACCAAATTTATTTCATCATTGCCTGCTCCACCTAGGTCAGAAGCGTACAGTTCTCTGTTCTCAGGATCCCATGTAAGTCCTTGGACATTTCTAAATCCATAAGCATACACCGGTGAGTCTGAAAATGGATTGTCTGTTGGGATGGTTCCGTCTCCATTAACTCTAAGAATTTTACCTGCCAGAGAATTCAAGTCCTGAGATAATTTAGGCATTGAAGCATCTCCTGTTGAAATATACAACATTCGATCAGGACCAAATTTAATCCGTCCACCATCACGAAACTCACTTCCTGGGATACCATCCAGTATTGTCCTAGAATCAATTATTCTATTCTTGCTTTCTTGAAGCATTAAGACTTTATTGAATAATCCTGTGCCGTTCGAATACGTATAGTATACATAAAACAAATGATTTTTAGTAAAATTTGGATGTAATGTAATACCTAATAAACCGGCATCTCCAAGGTTCTCAACCTTGATGTCCCCAACCGGTTCTGATAAGAGGGTACCGTTTTCAATAACTCTAATACTCCCATGTTTTTCAGTAAAGAAAATTCTACCATCATCAGCTATATCGATAGCCCTTGGCGCTTGTAATCCTCGTGCAACAATTTCTACTCCCTTACTATTTGACAAGTTACTTGAATTCGATACTGGTGATGGTAAGGGCACCAAGGTTTCAGATGGCGAAAATTTCATGGTAAATATGCTTACAATTATAACAAGGGCAGAAGGAATAACCAGGCGAATTAGCTGTCTTCTATCCATATCGTGCATTAGACTTGATTTTTTATAATTCTATTCAATTCTTATTTGATTACATCATTAGATAGCTCCTGGAAATTATTTGGCAAATCATAACGCAGATGAGGAGATTTGAACTCCTGCTCGCCCGAAGGCGAATCGGCTTTCTTTCGGCCTAACTCAAGGCCGACGCATTATTGTGTTCTTAAATATAAGAAGACCACTCTGCCACATCTGCTTGAATTTCTTGGAATATCTCTTATTTTTATTTGTTTAAATAGCACGAATAGGATTGACTGAGGCGTTTTGATTATAAATGGCGCATTATTTTGTATGATAGTGATCGTTAGTTTAGTGAGCCATTGATGATACCAATTAATAAACCACAAATTGATGAAAATGAACGACAGGAAATTCTTAAGGTGTTGGATGAGGGAATTTTAACTTCTGCATCTAACTCTGGCGGGAAAAGGGTTCAGGATTTTGAAGGGTTATTGGCTGATTTCCTGCATGTCAAGCATGCTATTGCAGTGAATTCTGGTACAGCAGCTTTACATGCATCTATTCTTGCGGCAGGGATTAAAGAAACGGATGAAATTTTGATTCCTTCATTTACGTTTGTTGCGACCGCAAATTCGGTGTCATGTACAGGGGCCAAACCAGTGTTCGTGGATATTGAAAAAAATACCTATACAATGAACCCTCTTGATCTTGAAAAAAAAATTACCAAGAAAACAAGAGCAATAATCCCTGTGCATTTATATGGTCATCCAGTGAAGATGGATGAAATAGTTGAAATTGCAAGCAAACATTCCCTAATTGTAATAGAGGATGCCTGCCAGTCCTTAGGATCCTTATATAATGGAAAACAGACAGGGACACTTGGCCAAATGGGCTGTTTTAGCATGTATGCATCTAAAGTCTTGACATCAGGAGAGGGAGGTGCAATCACAACGAATAGCGATGAATATGCAGAAATCCTGAGAATGATAAGAAATCATGGAATGGTAAGTGGTTATGATACACGAATAGTCGGATTCAATATGCGATTACCAGAAATTTCTGCAGCAATCGCAAAAGCTCAGATGAAAAAAATTCGATCGATGTTGGAAAAAAGGACCGTAAATGCAAAGAAGTTAGGAGGTCTATTAAATGATAGAATTGCCCGCAAATACATAGTTCTTCCACAAGATGATAAGAGAGTAAAATATAATTGGTATCTGTATACTGTGGCATTGATTAAGAATCGAGACAGAGTGAAAAAATTTTTAAACGACAATGGAATCGGTGCAACCGTCTATTATGATCCACCAGTCCATCAGACTCCATACTATTCAAAATTCTGTAATGGAGAACTTGAAAATACTGAATGGGCTTCGAAGAGGGTCCTCTCACTACCCGTACATCCATCTGTAACAGAAAATGACATAGAGTTTATCGCCAGCAAAGTTGTAGAGGCCATTAAATCTTAGTAATGATATGTCATTAAAACAAACCCCCAATAGTTTGATCGCAAATTTTAATCCACATTGATTTTTAAACAATTAGACCCATCGATTTACGCCTTGATCAGCGTTTACACATATGGTTTATATAATATTCAGACAAAGATCAAAGCGATAAACATGCCTATAGATCCGGATTTTCCAAAAAATCATCAAGTTTCTGGAAAGATAGACCTTGCAGACGGCGAACATTTCCATTTCATGTGGGGACCAGGAAAAGTTGCTGAGGCTGCAGAAAACGAAGAAGTAAAAGCTGCCTATGCTGCTAGGGGTGAACAAATAGTACCTCTTGGTGTAAGCGGTACCATGGTAGCAGTCGATTGGGATTCGTGTGTAGCTGATGGTGCTTGTATCGAAGCATGTCCAGTACAGGTATTCCAGTGGTATCGAACAGAACATGATGTACCTGCTACGGAAGCAACAAAACAGACATGGAATGGTACAGGCAGTACTGTGAAAGAAGAGCGTAAAGATTATACAGACAAGGCGGATGCAATTCGTGAACACGACTGCATTTGGTGTATGGCCTGTGTATCAGTTTGTCCACCACAAGCTGTGAAAGTAGATCAATCATCACTTGAATTTCATGAAAAGGCTGCAGGTACGTTCAATGAAGCATTGTCGAAGGGTAGTGCACCTCCACCACATGCGCACTAGGAAATTTTTTTCCTCATTTTTTCCATAAACTATATTTTTACTATTTCCGTTGAGTTAACTTGTACAAATACTAGTCTTGATTATTTCTGATTCATATATGGGAATCTTTTTCCCTAACGACTTTTCGTATAGAGTGTTAAATTTTATTAATGGCAAAACGAACTTGCCGTTCACAGAGAAAGACGACTTAATAGCCTCCTTTTACATTTTTGGAAAGGATCATAAAGTAAATGGAGAGCTCGAAATTACCAATGCTAAAGATATTGCTAGGAAAACAATGGAGCAATTTGCAAGGCAAATTCGAATTTATGCCAACAATCCCATCAGTATGAACCAAGACTTGTTGAGAGAGAATTTTAACAAAAGATCAATGCAAATTTTGATCGAGTCAAATATTAAACAGGTCAATAAGCAGGTGAATTTTGATTTAACTAAAAGAATTTCAAAGGATCCCACGATTCTATCAGATTGTTACGCCTGGCATCTTGCGTACTACAAACAAGATTACTTTTTCAAATTATTCAATCCACTTCGAGGTATTGATGTACCAGCAGATCTAGTAGAACAATTAGAGGGGCGGATGCTCATGTTAGGCTTTAACGTCAAAGATTCTACTAAATTGCCTTATTATGATCCAATAATCCCCTTCTTTCATTGGCTTAAACAGTCGTCATGAAAGTGGACTTGTCATAACATTAACTAGAGATCTTCTAGTTAGAATTTCAAAATTCTGTTGCTAATGACTGAAATAAATTAATTTTCTTTCATGACAAAGAACATTAAAGCCTTCAATATAGCGAATAGTATGGACAAAGTAGATAAATCGTATGAAAGCCTCCTGAATAGAATTCAAGGAGATTTGGTTCATGCTTCAAAGAAAGAATCAGCAAGACTGGAGATTCCTAAACCCCAAATTATCTGGGTAGGGCAGCGTACCATTTTTAGAAACTTTATGGAATTTCCTAAAGCGTTGAGGAGGGAACCTGAAAAGATATTACTTTATCTGAATAAAGAACTTGCATCTGCAGGATATATCGCCGGTGATAGAGTCATTTTTCTAGGTCGCAAGGTACCCTCATCATTTGATGCCCTATTGGAAAGATATGTAAGGGACTACGTCATATGTCCAGTCTGTCAAAGTCCCGACACAAAAACGGAGAAGACAAAGAAACTGGGCTTTCTTATCTGCGAGGCATGTGGTGCTAGATCATCTATTAAGGGAAATTACGCGTAGCATTAAGGCCCGTGTTATTGATTAATTCAATCTAATACAATAGTCAATCAAAAATAAGGACTTGTGACTCTAGCTCTATTTTCCTATGTTCTATATGTATTTGAAAATATCAAGCATTATAATATGTGCAGGATCTAGTATAAGGCTGCTTGGTATAGTTGAATAAAACCGGTAGTTTCAGCGTCGTGCTAAATTTCGTCATGATAATAGCAATTTTGTCGTACCCTGAGTCGTTGTCTGAATTCAAATCCTTAAGTTTAGAGAGTAATCAGAATATTTTGCAGATATGTTGTACTTGGGGAAAGAGCCTTAAAGATTCAGTTTTGACATTTCATATAAATAATACAAACCACCAAAAAGCTAACCTGGTAACAAATTCCTTTGAACAGTGGAACTTCAAATTAAGATATGTGAAATTCATAGAAGTTCAGGATCCATCCAAGGCAGATATTTTGATCAACTTTGATCATAAGGGTAAAGAAACAGTTGGACAAACTACTAGCGTTCTGGACGAAAAAGGTTTTGTTAAAAGGGTTAAGATACGTATTTCCGTAAATTTTAATGAAGAACTGATAAATAATGATACTTTGAGTCTCGTATTGAAACATGAAATAGGACATGCGCTTGGATTAGCACATTCAAACTTTCATGATCTAATGAATCCAATTGTCAATTATCAAAATAAAATCATTACTAATTGTGAGATTAATGCAGTAGAGCTAGCAAATAGCTGGAAAATCGTAGAAAATCTACAGGAACCAAAATTGCCGAAACTGCCAATCGAAAAAACTGTCGACTGTGATTCAGATGAAATGTAAGAAATGCACTATTATAATCTATGGTGACTGATCTTTTCTTACTTCGAGGTTATCTAGTATATAATAGTCCAAATCGTAAATTTGATTTTATATTCAAACCTTTTTGTATAACAAAGGATATTTTATAGTTACCTAAATAATATGATACTACTTGCTTAATCGGTTTAGAGATAAATTAGTTCCAATTACAACGCTAATAGGAAATAAATTTGGTTCACTCGGTTTATCGCCAACGTTTTGGAGTGCGATTGCATTCGCATTAGCCATTTTATCAAGCATTTTCTTTGGTATTTCAAATTTCTTGGATGTAAAGGGCATTGTGTTTCCCTCGCAAATAATCGCAAGCATATTGCTTCTGATTTCCGGATTCTTTGACGTTGTGGATGGAAGTGTAGCTAGAGTATTGAATAGATCTACTCCCAAAGGTGCATTTCTGGATTCCAATTTTGACAAGATTTCTGAAGCTCTAATTTTTATTGGGATAGCAATAGGTGGCCTATCAAATCCCATTGTAGCAATGATTGCTCTATCATCGTCAATACTAGTCAGCTATTTAAGAGCAAGATCAGAGTCACTGGGTATAGATCTTAAAGGTGTAGGAGTAGGGGAAAGAGCTGAAAGATTGGTAATTTTATCGATATGTGGTTTAATTCCAATTCCAGGATCGATTCAGTGGGGAATTATTATTATTATTTTTCTCTCAATCTTTTCCTTTATTCAAAGATTTTGGTTTGTTCTGAAGAGACTCTAACGCTGTTTTTTTATCCCAGTCTTCCTGTCCTTCTGCGTTCCACTTCTGATCTTACTTTTACTATTCCTCTGTGAACAGCGCAAGAAACACAGTAAAATTTGACATCCATTGAAGGCGCAATATACGCTCCTTGAGCTCTTAATTCTTTTGCCAAAGTAGGTTCTACTAATGTAATTCTACCAGTAACTTTTTTAGCCTTATCTCTAGGAACCATGGCACCGCACTGACTACAATGAACTGTTCCTGAGCTTCCCTTCCCACCTTTGGTGCGCCCTCGGCTTGTCCTTTTCTTTGGCACCATAGAAATACTATGTCATCTTCTTTTAAATCTTCTGATATTACTTAGATCAACATTTATCAAAGCAATAGAATTAATGATGATATTGCACTATGAAGGCTACCATATTATCCAATCTGGTCATAGACGAGATTATTTCCACAGACCTAAAGTCAACTCAAAGCTTAGGTGGACCAGCTGCTTATTGTGGTATTACCGCAAGAAAATTTGGATTTGATACAACACTCTCTACTCATTTTGGAAAAGATTTTGATTCCAACTATCTTGAATACTTAAAGAGAGAAGGAATTTCTTTGATTGCTTCAGACCCTCAAAAGCTTCCAACGACTCGATTCATTTTAAGGAACTTTGAAAAATATCGTGAATTAATACTTGAATCAAAATGTAGTACATTAGATTTTGATGAGATAAAAAATGAAATATCAGATTGCTGGATAATAAGCCCCGTTATCGATGAAGTGCCTATAGATATTTTGTACCATTTAGTTTCAGTAAGAAAAGAAAATGAGTTTATTTTATTGGACCCACAAGGTTATACCAGAGCTGTCGATTCCGCTGGCAGAATATCAATAAAGAAGAATATCGATGTATCCATTAATAATGTAAATGGCATAAAACTGGACAATCAAGAAATCTCATGTTTTACAAATGGTCTTCAAGGTATAGATGGGATGAAAAAAATTCACTCTAAATATAAAATAGATTATGTAATATACACAGAGGATCAGATTATCCATCTACTTGAAGGAGAAAAACACTATTGGTTAAAATTACCCAAAGTCAATGTTCCTGACTCAACAGGACTTGGAGATATCATAGGTTCATCATTTGCTTTCACTATGGTAAAGGAAAAAGATTCCGTGTGGGCGTTTTGTTTCGCAGCAGGATCTCTAACAGCTGCACTCCAAACAAAAGAGGTTGGAATAAAAAAAGTGCCATCCAAACCGGCGATAGAAGAAAACGCTTCATATTATTACAACATAATGAATTATGAAATTGTTTAGCAAGGTCATAAATCAGGTTTAAATTTGAGTGTCTATTCACTTTTAATTATTAAAATGAAAGTGGCTATCTCAAGTCTAAGCTCCAGAGACGATACTCTAACAAGCAAAATCAAGAAAATTTTAGATGATGAAAGCATCACTTCAGAGATAATATATAGATCAGAAAAAACGATTACTCCAAATGTGGATATTGTGATTACTGCTGGCGGGGATCGAGCGATACTAGATTATTCACACTATGTTAAGGATTTCTCTGTACCAGTACTGGGGATATATGAATCAGATTCAACCGGATTTCTAGGTCAGATTGAAGTAACGGATTTAAAAAAGTCTATAAGCAGAATAAAAAAAGGCGATTATGAAATAGATGATGTATGCAGACTTTCTGTTAATGTTGATGGTAAAGAAGTTGAACCTGTTCTTAATGATATTTCTCTCTTTCCAAGAAAAAGTGCAACTCTGATGGAATATATTTTGAAAATTAATAGCAATGATATCTGGCATGATAACAGTGACGGTGTTATCATTTCTACTCCAATTGGATCGACAGCGTATGGTATGTCTGCAGGAGGTCCAATGGTTTTGCAAAGGTCTCAGGTATTTGTCATTGTTCCAGTTAATTCTATGGACAATACTCGCAGACCTCTTATTGTTCCGAATACCGATAGATTGGAAATTGCAGATATACTGTGCAGGTATCTGTGTGAAGTAATCTTGGATGGAGGTAAAAGGGTAGCGGTTCGAAAAAATATTGTATGTGAAAAACATGAATTTCCAGCAAGATTTGTAAGATTAATTCAGCATTCTCCTATGGATATTATCGCTAAGAAGGTCAAGTTGGCTGAAGACTTACTTGATATGCCACCAAGTGCCAAATTGATTTTAAAAACACTTGAATATGAAGGTGAATTGAGTCAAAAAGATTTAAGTAAGAGAACGATGCTTCCAGAGAGAACAATAAGATTATCGTTGAGCCATCTTATCCAGCGTGGTTATGTTAGGAAAAAGACCTCATTACGTGATGCTAGACAAAAAACATACGAGTTAAACCTAAGACTGTGACTTAGATGCAGGATGTTATGAATGCTTTAAAAGCTTCTTCGGGCCTGCCTGGTATACTGCTAAATTCAGAATGATACTGTACAGCAAAATAGAACTTGTTTGATGGAATTTCAACAATTTCGATTCTTCTGCCCATGTCTGAATGACCTGAAAATACCATTCCTTTTTCTTCAATTATTCGTTGATAATCCTGATTAAATTCAAATCTATGTCTATGTCTTCGCTGGATTTTGTTATTCTGGTATATCCTTTTGGCCAATGTATTAGGTAGTATTGTTACATCATGTTTTCCCAATCTCATTGAACCACCAATGCTTAGAGCATGTTCTTGTTCTGGCATAAATTTTACCAATGAATTGTTGTCATCAGGATTAAACTCCTGGGAACTAGCTTCAGACATACCACACTGATTTCTTGCAAATTCAATTAGCGATAATTGAAAACCAAAACAGATTCCTAAGAATGGTATATCATTCTCCCTTACATAATTAATTGAGTTAATTATTCCTTCACTTCCCCTACTTCCAAATCCTCCCGGAACAAGTATTCCATCAAATTTGTTCAAAAATTTCACCTCCTCCTTATAGCCATTTTCAAATTTTTCAGAATCAATCCATTCAACGTGTAATTTCTTCCCTAATTTAGCAGATGAATGCAGCAACGCTTGATAAACGCTCACATAACTATCTGGTAAATTTACATATTTTCCAACAATTCCTATGTTTACATTTCCTGAAAAATTAATGAACGAGTTAGTGACTTTTCTCCATTCAGCCCATTTTATGTTACGTTTTTTCAGATAAAGCTTGTCCGAGATCACATCAATTAATCCCTGATCTTTCAGTACTTTTGGGACATCATAAATCGATGAACAATCATGACATGATATAACACATTGCTCTCTGATACTGGCAAACATTGAAATTTTGTGTTTTGCTTCTTTGTTCAGCGGGTTTTGACACCTGACTGCTAGTATATGGGGATGAATTCCAATCCTTCTAAGTTCCTGAACACTGTGTTGTGTGGGTTTAGTTTTTTGTTCACCAACTACATCCAAAATTGGAGCTAATGTGACATGTATGAATAGAGTGTCTGAATCGCCTTCTTCCAACTCCATTTGTCTGAAAGATTCTAGAAACGGCAGACTCTCTATGTCGCCAACTGTACCACCACATTCAACAACTAAAACATCATAACCTTTAGCCAGGTTTTTCAAACTGTTCTTTATTACGTCAGTTACATGAGGAATTATCTGTACACATTGGCCAAGGTACTTGCCTTCTCTTTCGGCCTTTATTACATCAGAATAGATCCTTCCAGTAGTAATATTATGCCATTTTGTCATAGGAGTATTAAGAAATCTCTCATAATTTCCCATATCCATATCACATTCCCCGCCATCCTCTGTAACGAAGACCTCTCCATGTGCTGTAGGGTTCATAGTTCCTGCGTCGTAATTTACATATGGATCAATTTTCGTGCAAGTTACGTTTAAGCCGGTTAGCTGGAGTAGCTTTGCCAAGGAGGAAGCAACTATTCCTTTTCCAAGACCTGACATCACTCCTCCAGTAATAAAAATGAATTTTGGAAATTTGTTATTGAGTTTAATGTGTCTATTCCGCACATTAGACTTTAAATTCTCACCTTTTTAATCGTTTTCAGATAATTTTCAAACTTGGATATCCTTAACAGAAATTAACGATCTATATTTCAATAACAGCATAATATGATATGCTTATTTCTGATGCGAAGAATACTATTTCATGCTTGTCCGATATAACCTACATTAGCAAAAAAACCGAGTATTCCATTCACATATTCATTATCTCTGTTAAGATGGTACATAGAATTTGCCATTCTTTTTTCTTTGATCCAATCAATGCTGAGTAGATCATTAAGATTTCGTTTGATATCTTCCCTTTTTAACCCTGTCCTTTTATGGAGAACATAAATAGTTACCATTTTATTTTCTTCAGCCAATGCTTTAATTATCTTGATTTTGCCTATCGTTCCAATTCCATTTTCTATAATGGTCTTGCTATCGAAATCCATTATTTTTTATTTATCTGTTGTTCTAATAAAGGTTCTAATTCAGCTAAGGATGTTATGTTCATTCCTATTTCTTTTAATGATTTCATTTCGATTATTTTTCTTTCAAGAAGATCGTTCATGTAATCCTCAAATTCAAATTTTTTTATCTTATGCTCATCTGCCAGTTCTAGTGCGTACATCCTAATTTCCTTTAATTCAATATATTGCCTTTTTCTTTTATTTTGTACTTTTACTATGGCCATCAACGTAAGTATGTGACTCTTCGGAAGTTCTTTTAAATCTTCAATTGTAATTGATGCCTTATTGTAACCGTGCACTTTGCGAATTTGATCTAGTGTGATTCGATCACTTCCGTTAGCCTCTGCTAGATTGCCTGCATACAATAGCAGGTCCAACGCATACCTAACATCTCCTCCCACCTGTGAAGATGTCGTTATAAGTGATACTTCATCGATAATATCAGTGCCAACAACATTAGGATTGAATGATTCTGAAGATCTTGTACTGAGAATGTCACTTATTTGATCTATTGAATAAGGTAGAAATTCTATCGGCAGTCGGCCTAAGGTACTTAACTCTGAATTGTCAATTTTATCATGAAAATTAGTACTTCTCGCGATAAAGATAACACCTACAACATTACAGTGCTTCGATAAATCAAATTCATTAAGTCGCGTGAAATCATAAATAATGCCACTTTCTTTGTTTGACTTTATCAAAAACTCAATTTCGTCAAGAATAATCAATGTATATAATTTGTTCTCATGCAAGTATGACAGAAGATACCTTAACATCTCTTCGGCGCTAAGGCCTTGTGATGGAAGTTCTGGAGCTATTTTTTCCAAAAGGAACCTATAAACCGCATATTTATTGCCTCCCTGTAATTTTAGATTTATATAAGCAACTTTAAGTGTTAATCCCGATTCTTTAAAATGACGCTCCAGTATGTTCGAAAATTTTAATATTGTAGATGTCTTTCCAATTCCTGACCTTCCTACTATTTGTGGAGTTGAAAACAAGAATTCATCTGGTTTCTTGTATGAATCTTTAAACATTGTTTGAAGCAACGATATCTCTTTTTCCCTATGATGAATCTCATCGGGTATGTATCTTGGGGATAACTTGGACCTATCAAGGAACACCTTACTTTCTGACAATTCTCAAATAGAGTCATAATATGTTGATAATATATTTATTAATTATTCATCAGTATTTGGCCATCTCAAATAAATCGTTTTTTTCATTTTAGACTTAGAATTGGTTATTTTTTACCAATTCAATAGTTCCTAAATACCAAGATAAAATTTGGAACTGATGGCTCAATAATACAGTTATATCTTCAACCGTATTCCATATTTTTTATTAGCGCTAAAGTGATTGAAGAATATTGTGACAGATTAATGGGTCAAACAGGAATTTACCATTACAATTCAATCATTATGTTGATTGTAGTTTGTGCTCACTATATCTTCTAGTAAGTTCTTTATCGATTTCTTCAAACTTAATTATTTCCCCTCTACGGCCAGGAGTCTTCAAAGCTTGCGAGACAACCAATTTTCTTTCATCTTCTAACTCGTTATAACCAAGATAAGTGTCATAGATTCTTTGTTTCATAGTCCTTAAGTAACAGCTGTATCGTTCTCTAAAGTCATCTTCAATATCGGAAATAATGCTAACTGCCAATTATGTTCTTGTCCACGGCATCATATATTATTCACACCTATAAGAATCCACTGTTTCAGTATGACGGCAAAGATAACTAAGAGACGGTAACTTATCTACTGCCATTTTATTAACGATTGATTCGATGCTATTGTATGATTTTGAATCTAATTATTTTTTATTAGAGTTGGCCACACAAGAATGATATCTTTACGATGCTCGTCAAAAAGAGGTATTGGCACTCTTGATCTTACAGTCTTTGTTTGTAAATTCTCTACATTTGGCACTGTGTCGCCACTGACCATTGTTAAAATACTCCAAATGTCTGGCACTATCTCTGTCAATAGTTATACGCTCTTGACCATTCTTGGTAGCTGTTGATTTTGACATCATTTCGACTCCTCTTCTCATAATAATCAACTAGAATTAATTAACATTCCATAAAAACCTTGACTCCCACGTTATATGCAATACTATTTGTTGGCACTGGGAAAATATCATAAAAAGCATTAAACTAACGTAAATAGTATTAAATAAAGTATCAAACATGTCATTAATTGTATTTTTTTCAAGATTTTAGTAATACAGCGAAATTCATCTTGAAAGCATCTCATCAATAAAATGATATAATACTATATCTAAGAATTGCAGGTTCCTTAAATGGAAAAATTATGTCAAATATGTAATTAAAATAAAATTGAGGTTTATCAGCTAGAATTTGAAGTATGCTTTGACTGTTGGATGAATAATACGACCCTCGAAATATATTAAAGATTTTCTTAAATTCTAAATACTAGTAATATTCTCAGAATTTATAGTTATATGTAATTCGTATCTGATAACAAGTAACGATTATATAATTAATCAAATTTATTAATGAACAATGAAAGAAGCAAGATTGCTAAAAGTACTTATCGAAGAGAGGGGCCTAGTAAGGTTGTTAAAGACAATCGGCACCGGAAGGGGATATTCAACAAGAGAACTGCTTACCAAGTTGGGTGCGTATGGATATGGACACAAACTGCTCCTTAAGGCACAAAAGCGCGGACTCGTAGCTCGAAAGAGCGTCGAGAATAAGGTATACAATAGTCTGACAGAAGACGGAAAAAAACTAGTGAAACTAGCTAAAGATATAGGTGTCTAGACATCTTTTTTCGCTTTCACGGCGGGTCAACGACCGATTGAAAGTTGACTTAAAATAATTGGCTGGTGCTAATTATTTGGAGGATGCACCAACCAACGAGTTTTGCATCACCTTATAAGGTTTGGGTGATAAAATTATGATTCGACAAAATTCTATTTAATAGTTTGAGTTTTTATATCAATTTTGTGTAGATTTTGATTTTTTTTGCATGTCCCTAGGTTATATTTGATTGCTTGCATCGTAATTCATCTATTTTATATTCTAATCCCTTCATCCAATGCCTTCATTTTTGATTTTGCTCCAAGACTTTCATATGTTATGGAACGAACGTCACAGGTTCAGCAAGTTACATAATACATTGAAAATATTTTCTTCTTTTATGGCTTATTTTCAGTGGCTCGCAGAAAGGGGACTATTACTGGCAAGCTAAAGGATAAGATTTGAACATGATACTTTTTGGATTCTCCAGTCGGTCCATGTAGCGTAAACTTTCATTTCAAAACTAAGTTGATTAAGAAACGTTACAGTTAGATATTCATATAAATTGCACCGCTTATACAGTTCAAATACAGTTATATGATTAAGACAGGCATTACTGTCAGATGTCACCTTGAGTAAATTTTTTTCTAGACAAACGGGGCTTAAAACATTAGCCGATAATTCTTACAAAGCGATCAATCAAGGGTTGTATGATGCAGATAATTACGATTATGACAGTCATTCAGTAATTTCACTTAAAAAAATAATCTTGTCATGTACTCATATTCCGATAATTTCAGAAATTAAGTTTGCATCTCCATCAAAAGGTAGAATCCTTGATCAATCCAAAATAGACCCGAAGGATTTGGCCATAAATATGACTAATTCTGGATCAGTGGGAATTTCTGTTCTAACTCAACCCTACTTATTTGATGGATCTATTGATAATCTTGCATCTATTAGAAAAAGTGTCAGCGTCCCTTTATTAATGAAGGATATCATAGTTAGCGAGGTTCAAATTGATGCAGCAAAGAGAATAGGCGCAGATTGTATCTTGTTGATTAAATCAGTATTCGATAAGGGTTTTAGTGAAGGAAGTCTAGAAAAATTTTCTGATTATGCCATGAAAAAAGGCCTAGAGGTCATTACCGAAGTTCACTCAGAAGATGAGTTTGGAGAAGTCCTGAGGAATAGGAGGCAGCTTATTGGTATTAATAATAGAAATTTAAATACTCTTGAAGTTGATATTAACGTTACTATTATGTTGTTACAACAATTTGACAAACAAAACAATATTATAATAAGTGAAAGTGGAATATCCAAATCAGATGAGATTACGAAATTAAAATCAATTGGAGTTGATGCATTTCTGATTGGTACAAGCATTATGGAATCTGGTAACGTTTGTGAAAAGATAAAGGAGTTATCTCATGCTCAAAATATTATATGAATATGCAAATTTGAGTTTTTAACTATGACCAAGTTACAAGAGTTTCCAATCGATGGTAAATATGGAAAATTCGGTGGGAAATTTATTCCAGAGACTTTGATTCCGGCAATTAGTGAACTTGAAGTTGCATATGAAAAAATAAAAAATACTCTGAATTTTAAGAAGGAACTCAATTATTACCTTCAAAATTATGCTGGAAGACCTACACCACTCTATTTTGCTAAAAATCTGACTGATTATGTAGGAGGTGCAAAGATCCTTCTTAAAAGAGAAGATCTTTTACATGGTGGAGCACACAAAACTAATAATTGTTTGGGACAGTGTCTGTTAGCAAAGAAAATGGGCAAAAAAAGAATAATTGCCGAGACTGGTGCGGGTCAACACGGAGTAGGAACTGCAATGGCGGCAGCTGTCCTTGGATTGAAGGCAGAAATCTACATGGGATCAATTGATATTGAACGGCAAAAATTAAATTCATTCAGAATGGAATTATTGGGAGCGAAAGTGCACTCCGTAAATTCGGGGACAAAAACTTTGAAGGATGCGATTAATGAGGCGTTACGCGATTGGATAACAAATGTAAAAGACACATACTATCTGATAGGTTCTGTGGTAGGGCCGCACCCATATCCTATGATCGTAAGGGATTTCCAGAGTGTAATAGGTAAGGAAATCAAATCACAGTTAAAAAAAATTACTACAAGACCTCCAGCTGCTTTAGTCTGTTGCGTAGGCGGTGGTAGTAACGCTATGGGAACCTTCTATCCATTTCTAGATGATACTGAAGTTTCATTGTATGGTGTAGAAGCTGGTGGTTTAGGTATTAGAACAGGAAAACATTCGGCGTCATTGAGCTTAGGATCGGAGGGAATACTACATGGAATGAGGACATATCTCTTACAGGATAAATATGGACAGATAAATGATACACATAGCATCTCTGCAGGATTGGATTATCCAGGCGTTGGTCCTCAACATGTGCAGCTAAAAGATATCGGGCGTGCAAAATATGTTACCTGTAGTGATAATGAAGCATTGAATGCATTTTTTAAGCTTACGAGATTAGAAGGAATAATACCGGCTTTAGAATCATGTCATGCAATTTCATATGCAATGAAGTTGGCAAAAAAAATGAGAAAAGATGAAAACATTATCGTTACATTGTCCGGGAGGGGCGATAAAGATATAGATCAAGTAGTAAAGATTAGAAAAAAATACATTCAAGGGGGTAAAGTTGGTGATTCCTCTAGAAAGTAATAAAATTGAGAAAAAATTTAATGAATTAAAGTTAAAGAAGCAAAAAGGCCTCATATGCTATGTTATGGGCGGGTATCCGGATCTAATAACAAGTGAGAAAATAATTACATCACTTGTTGACGGAGGCGCTGACATTATAGAGATTGGTATTCCCTTTTCAGATCCAATTGCAGATGGACCAATAATTCAAGAGGCATCATTCAGGGCGTTACAGAATGGAATTAACCCAGATACTTGCTTGAATTTGATAAGGAAGATAAGGAAAAGGTATCCACTCCTGCCAATTCTTATAATGACATACTCTAATATTTTGGAAAAAAGAGGGTTCAAGGAATTCATGAAGACTGCCAAGGATGCAGGAACAGATGGCTTTATTCTACCTGATATGACTATTGAAGAATCTAAAGATTATTTAAAGTATTCAAAAAAGTTCGGCTTGGCGTCTGTCTTTCTCGTAGCCCCAAATACTTCGAATTTTAGAATCAAAAAAACGCTGGAGATTTCAACAGGTTTTGTCTATGTAGTATCTGTATTTGGTACCACTGGAATGAGGAATTCTTTTAATAATTATACACTTACTGCGATTAAGAACATTAAAAAATTAAGTTCAAATAATAACAATATTTCAGTGGGTTTTGGAATCAGCACTCCAAATCATATAAAACTTATGTCAAATATTGGTGCCGATGCTGTTATTGTTGGGAGTGCTATTATTCAGATGATAAATAAATATAAAAATAATAATATTCATAACTTGCAAAATAGACTAAAAAATTATGTTACTTCACTAAAGGCTGCATGTTCTGAGACATAAGAACAAAGATGAAAATTTTAGCTTGTGATAATCCCACTAAAATCTGTTGAAAAGAACATGTTATTTAAACTAACTTGAAATTTCTTACCAAATCTTTCTACAATAATTTCAATATCATCCAATGAATCAGAAATCTGACTATTTATCAATTTTGTTATTACTACGTGCATGGATTCATGTGATATCAGCGCGCTCATAAAAGTCTCAATATTTTTGAAATCGTTTTTCTTATTTTTTGCACCATCCTTAGATTGTACAATAAGCATACTTTTCCCTTCATAGGTAAAATATGCTGGTACGTTATCCGCAGCACATGAGAAGACAAAATCATTAATTGTCATTTATCTCATTTCTGTTATTTTGTCTATAGTATAAAATATTCTGCATCTGGATGATGTACTACTATAGCTGCAGTAGAGTATTCGGGGGTTATTTGACCTGCAGATGTAAGATTGATGTCACAATTAGTTGGATCAATTAGTTTCCATACCAAATAATGCTGCATAGTGTCAGGACAACTAGGATATCCCCAGCTATATCTGAGTCCTCTATTTATATCGAGCTTCAACTCTTTTCTAATTTTGTTGTGGGTCCATTCTGCGAGAGCTTCTGCAGTTTCCACTGCCAAACCATGAAGATAATAGGCATCTGTATATTCGTTGTTTGAATTTAATTCTTCAATTTTAGAAACTATTTTTTGACCTACTGAAACTACCTGGAAAGCAACAATGTCTTGATATCCAAAGTAATCAGTAATACAGAGCCTTTTTGGTTTGGATGAGCGAGGGAACTCAAAAACAACATTACCTTGTCTCTCAGATATGACAACAAGTTTGTTACCTTGGCTGTAACATTTGAAATAAGAATATACAACAGTCGGTGAGAACAGATCCTCATCAATTACTTTCTTTTTCCAATCTGAGAGTAGTATTTCTGGGCCACTAATCATTTTAGAAGCAGCTTTTCCTCTAATGCCCCATGATAGAACAAAGAGAGATTTTTTATTCAGATACTGCCAGACCTCATTAAGGTTAATTTCAGAAGGTGTTAGATATATTGGAGTGTCTATATGGGGTACGCTTGGAGGAGACACGGGTTTTATTTTTTTGGTTATGCTATCAATATCACTTTTTAATTCTGCTTTTTTCTTATCCTCTAATTTGGTAATCTTGTTATTCCATTCCTGGATGAATCTTTCTCTTTCTGGAGAACTTAATTTGTTCATAATATTTAACCCGTCAAAGGCTGTTTTACAATAGAAAAGTCCTGCCTTATATACCTCATCTGCCTTAGCAATCCTATTTATGTAATCACTATTTATGGCCGCACCTCCACATAAAGTTGGAATTCTGATATCTAGTTCCTTTGCTTTTTCAACAAAATACTGCATCTGTTTTGAAGTTGAAACCAATAGTGCAGACAATCCAACCGCATCCGCCTGAACCTCTTTAATTTTATCTATAATTTGTTGGATTGGGACCTGTTTGCCAAGATCATAAACTGTATAGCCATTATTTGAGAAAATTGTTTTTACAAGATTCTTGCCTATGTCATGCACATCACCATATACTGTGCAGAGAACTAGTTTACCTTTGCTAACACCTTGTTTCTTAATAAGATATTTCTCCAGTTCCAATACTGCCGATTTCATACATTCTGCAGATTTCAGCACAAAAGGTAAAATTAGCTCACCCGCTCCGAACTTATCACCAACTTCTTTCATTGCTGGGAGTAATACTTCATTTAGTGTTTCTACAGCAGCTTCATGTGATGACTCAGGATGTTGCTTTAGGATTGTCTTCTTTTCAAAGTTATGTGGGCTTACCCTTAGTTGTTTCTCAAGTTTGCTAGTAATAGACCCAACTACGTCATCTTCAATCCCCTCCTTGATACGATTTACTATACGATAGTAACAGCGTTTGTCAAAATCCCACTCTTTGTTTATTTCTTCTAACTTTGGTATATTCTTAGTAAATGTAACATTCTTTTTCTCAAAATAATAAATCAAATCAGAAAGAGCGTTAGAATGCCTATTGAATATAAGATCCTCTGCAAGTATAACCTGTTCCTCTTTAATTTCACCTATGGGGATAATGTCTCTTGCATTGATAATTACAGTATCAAGTCCTGATTTTAATGCATGATGCAAAAATACTGAATTGATAATTTTTCTGGCATCTACAGGAAGGCCAAAACTGATATTACTTAATCCTAGAGTTGTAAAACACCCTTCAATTTCTTTTTTTACTAAGGATATACCTTTTAGGGTTTCAACTGCAGAATTTGCGTATTCTTGTTCTCCGGTTGCTAATGTGAATGTAAGTACATCAAATATGTATTGCCATGGTTTTAATCCGTATTTTTTTCCGGTCTCAAAGAGTAACTTTGCTACTTTTATTTTATCATCTGATGACTTGGCCATCCCATTTGGCCCTATACACATTGTAATGGATGGAATTCCAAATTTTGCCATTATTGGCGCAAGAGAGTGGAAACGCGAGCCGTCTCCTTCCAGGTTAATTGAATTAATGATAGGCCTTCCCGGAATTTGATAAATTGCTTCAGTAATTACTTTAGGATCAGTAGAGTCAATTACGAGAGGTGCATCTATTTCCAGGCTTAATCTTTTCACCAACTTTTTCATAAATTCAAGTTCGTCAGATCTTTCCGTAGTTGCTACACACACATCGATACAATGCGCCCCGTCACCTACTTGTTCCCTACCAAGATCTATAAGACCGTCAAAATCATCCGATATTACTAGTCTTTTTGCTCTTTTTGATCCCTGTGTGTTGAGACGTTCTCCTATTATTAATGGTGGAGGAAGCTGCACTAGATCTACAGCCTTTAACGCTGAGCTAACGCGGGGTACGTGTTTCAGGTCCATTTAATGGTTATATTGTCAATTATTAGTTTGTGAATTATAAGTTATACGATTTTAGGGTATTTTTGAGTTCTCTGATATGCTCAGGAGTTGTTCCACAACAACCTCCTATTATTCTGACTCTCTTGTATTTATTCAAGAATTCTTCAAGTTTATGAGACATGTCTTTTGAGGTCATCCTATAAACTGCATTTCCCCCTTCGTTAATTGGCATGCCAGCATTTGGCATGACCAAGATAGGAAGTTCATTTTGCTCGTCTAACCATCTTATGCTTGATTCCATTTCATCTGGTCCGGTGGAACAATTTAGTCCAAAAACAGAAATACCCATATCGCTTACCGTCGTATATGCTGATTGGACGTTTGTCCCAAGTAACATCTTGCCATATTTGTCCAAAGTTACATTAGATATTATTGGTACCTCTTTCCCAGTTTTTTCCATTGCGTCTAACGATCCTGTAATAGCGAGCTTGACTTCCAATATATCCTGGCTTGTTTCTATGAGCAGAACATCGACACCTCCTAATATTAGACCCTGGGCCTGCAAATCAAAGGCCTCTGTAATTTTATTTAAACTGATATTACCTAAATCAGGATCGTTTGAACTAGGCAGATATCCTGTGGGGCCCATTGATCCAACCACGTATTTTATTTCATCTGAAAATTTCTTAACCACTCTCCTTGCAAGTTCTGCTGCTGTCCGATTTATTGAAATTGTTTTGTCACCAAATCCATATTCTTGGAGCTTTATTTGGTTACTTCCAAAGGTATTTGTTTCTATACAATCTGATCCGGCTTGTAAATAACTCAAATGTATTCTTTCAATCCATTCAGGCCTAGATAAGACAAGTCCATCATTGAACCCATCTTTATTGTTTGGAAAATCTTCTGATTTAGGTTTTAGTTTCTGGATTTCTGTTCCCATAGCCCCATCAAATAGTACTATCCGTTCTTCAATTTCTTCAATAAAGAGCTTAGTCATATTAGATCGATTTACTAAGGATAATCAATTTTATCTACATATATTGTTTGAGAAAGTGAAAGTGTGTTGTAAGTGACATTCATTTCAATTTTAATCCCTGAATTAACTCTAAATCTAAAATGGCCAGGATTCACCCAACTAGTTCATATAAGGATTTAACATTAGAACAATTTGGACCCATAGTTCAGTTTGGATAGAATGGCTGCCTGCGGAGTAGTTGGTCGAGGGTTCAAATCCCTCTGGGCCCGTACCGATATCAGTGCTTTTATGTGGGTTTCGTAATTATTTATGGTGAACAGAAATATTGAGAAAAACAGAAGTAGTGGAAGAATCGGAACTTGACCCTTGGACACTGTTTCTTAATGCAATGAGAGCGCCTACGCCGGATCCCGACTCTTTGGTTTCCTTTTAGGACTTAAAGGATGAATGAATTTAAATCCTCTTTTAGAAATATACCTAGTGTTAGATTCATACAGTAAACAAATTAAATTCCTCCCAAATAGCAATGATAATATTCTATATTCATACGAAGCAAACGAATTGGTATGAGAATTCGTTTAACAATTGGTCCAATCTGCCATAGCAAATTCAGAGACATCACAATATTCTGTAAGTATTTCAGCATTGCCAGAAGTCAAGAGTGCTTCGTTCAATGAATTTTTCATATTTTCACAAAATACCATACCTATCATTCTACCATAGCTTCCTCCCTTCTGACCGTCATCTTCATCTACAATAGCATGTGTTCCTACTTTACAATTTGTCTCTGTGAAATGTTTAGCATCAGAGTAACCGGCTTCATTAACTTCAGGAGTATTTACTAAGGATAGACGGATCCTTACATTATTTACGTCCAACGTATCACCATCAACTACTTCTGTTATGATACCTTCAAAACAATCGGCGTTGCCTTCACATTTATCCATTCTTGATGATTGCAAATTCTTGCTCTCTTTCTTATTGGAATCTGATTTTTTGGATCCACTGTTATTATCATCGCTCACCTTCTCACAATCCCCATCTGGACTTCTGTGGTAACCATTTGGACAACGTGGTTGTCCTTTATTGTTAACAACTTTTTCACATTCGCCACTTTCGTCTTTATGATACCCGTTTGGACATCGTGCTGAAGCTTCATAGTATTCGGCAGGGAGAATTACATATATCACAAGAGTCAAGGAAAGTAATGAGAAAAGTACAACCTTCAATACTACAAGTTTCGACATAGAATATTAAAGCATTACTTGAATAGGACTATCTCCCAGAGTTAGTTTCCATTTTTCTTCAACAGAAAAGAGATTCTAATTGTAAACAATGGAAATCCCTTCCGAATCCTCTTTAGAAGACAAATTTGTCCTTCATCCCTCCTGAACCTATAAGGAATAGCTTTTTCCAATCCATCGCTTCGGCATCTAAATGATTAATTACAATGAAGGGGAAGAATGAGTAACGCTAAGAGCAATTTCACAATTTCCGAATTATTCAGTTTCAAACAATAAAGTTTACCTAATATTATCAAGTGAGTCCAGAAAATCTAAGAGTTATGATCCGCACATGAATTTTTTAATATTATATTTGATAATTGTAGTTCGTCATCAACTTTGGTTAAATCAATAACAGGTAACGACAGTGTTTCCTGTAATTTTGTTGCAATTGCGCTCTTTGATATCTCCAGATAAGATATGTAACCTCGAAGACAGTCGCACAAAAACTTACGGTTTTCATCTAATGTTATAAACCACTCGTTGGAGCCTAATTTCTTTATCATTTTTGTGTTTTTATCTATG
>DATBHO010000041.1:0-18223 GCA_036557405.1 Nitrososphaeraceae archaeon | reverse complement strand
TGGTCCAATGCTCTTGTAAGAACGTCCCCTAGTTTTCCAACCATGAGATTAAAATTAGTTGGATTTACTAGATCTTTTATCATTAGTGTATCTCGACCTCCAGTTCAAGTATACATAGTATTGGGGCTCGACCTATATTATCTATACCTTGGTTTAATTCTAGATTGCATGAAGAGAACCTAGATGAGGTTAGCATGTCATAATTTCTCGCGTGAATTCTATGTAAGTTCCATGTAAATGCTTCTCAAATGGGGACTATGAACCAAAGCTTAAATAGAAATTTATTGAAAAAGAGTCGTCATCTATCCTGTTAGTAGATTGACTACTTCATATTGGCTGTTTCCCGCTTTATTGTGACATATGATGCGAGCGACTTACTAATTTTTTTTAAGGTCATGTTAACATTTCAATTCTAATCTTAGTTTTCTTTTTTAAGATCTCTGTCAAGTTTTGCTACTTGCTTAATGTTATCGACCTGAATATCACTGCTCCAGGTTAGTAAACTGCTTAACGTAGGAGCTGCGTCACTACCAATGGTTAGAGCACGTTTCCCCTTTCGCAGTATAGATATACTTAATCCTTCGCTATTAAGCGTCTTACCAATTTTCTTTGCCGTTCTTAGCTTTTCAATTAGTCCAAGGTCATTATTATCTTCAGTTATGCCAAGAATAGTGGGATCAATGATATCAAAAAATAACGTATCCCCTTCGAAATTAAGGGAAAATGCAGTTTTTCCCTTCATTTCAATACTAATTTTTCCGGTTGACCTCTTTACAAAAGCCAGTAAACTGTCTAGTATCACCGAAGCCTCGTCTCTTACAAAATTGTTCTCATCAGTCAATATACAAAGACCCAGTCACATAATTTTATTCCATTGTCCTTGATTTTTCGTGAAGTTGAGTGGATATAGTGAACTTGCCATTGATTTTCCATTTTGCACTACCTATTTCTTTCCCTTCAGGTCCAGTTGCCTTTGGCATATCTATTTGTAAATTGTCAAAATGGTAAGTCACTTCCATATCCTTGCCAGTTAGCTTATCAACAATGTCCTTTACGACGTCGGACCAATTTGAGATGTTCTGGTCTTCATTAGAAGATTCTTGTTTCAAATTTTCCATATCATCTTTAATGCAGTATTTTATTTAACGCTTGTGTTGACGCTTAAGTCAAGAATTTTCTCTTAGTTCTGAGATCCGTTATATTACATTTTGATTAGATTTTCGGAGAATACAACTAAGTGCTCTAACCTATTTTAATTTGCACTCCATTTTATTAATTTATTCCTTCAAAGGTAACGTAACAACAAAGGTAGCTCCATTGGAATCTGTGTTATTATAGGCTTCTAACTTACCTTGATGTGCTTCAATGATGCTTTTTGAAATATATAGTCCCAAACCAAGACCTTTTTCTGATTTAGTCTTGAATTTTGAAAATAAGTGCGGAATTATTTCTTGGTCAATACCCCTACCAGGATCCTTAAAAGTAATTATTCCCTCGTTTGTTTTATCGTTTTGTTTTACAGTTATAGTAATTGTCCCGTGATCTGTGAACTTTATTGCGTTATTTAATATATTAGCAAAAACTTGAAATATTTTTTCTTTGTCAGCTAATATTTTGATTGTCCCAATTGGTTTGAACTTTATCTCAATTTTATCTCTTTTATCTGGGCTTATTATGACATCATTAATAACATTTTGGATGTTTACGTCCAAATCAAAAAAAGTCTTGTTAAGTTTCATAGTCTGGGACTCTATTCTTGCGACACTTAGCATGTTCGTTACAAGAGAATAAAGTCTTTCAGCATTTCGCGATATAGCCGCTTCATATTTTTTGTTTCTTTCTGGGAGATCTTTAAGCAATTCAGTATATCCTATTATCGATTGAGAAGGAGTCCTTAACTCATGTGCCGCAAGATCGATAAACTCCTTCTCCATCGCATCGTGTTCTTTTAATTTTTCATAAGCGCCTAGGAGATTCTTGTTGGCTACTTGCAACGATTCGTGTAAGTCTGCCTGTCTCCAAAGCGTATCAAAAATAAAACTGTATGAATCCGTTCTGGATTTGCTAAGGTGGAAAGTAGCAAAGCCCACAGCTTCTGTCAAAATGTCTTTGGTATCATCCTTTACATCTATTATAAACAGGGATTTTCTATCAATTATCAAAAACGTTGTCTTTATCGTGTGAGTTTCTTTAATTGCTGGGACTATAGTTCTTATCTTAAATTTGAAATTGGCCGCAATTTTCTCATTTCTAAGAAAGTCGTCATCAATGGTTCCTTTGTCATAAGTAGGTATTATTAAATTTACATTAACGTTCCTTTTTTCAGTAGCTGTGATAAGCAAATCTATTATCCCCCCTCTGTAGTTTCTTTGCAGTGCATTAGGCGTTGCGATTATCAAGGAGATCTCAAATTTAGCGGATTTTATAAGATCTATGTACGTTCTCCGAATTTCGTTAGGATCGGATAAAACTTTAAGCTCTCCGAGATCTATTCCCAGTTCTAAGGTAGATATTTTGTCATTATGTGTAGTAGCGTTGTTCCAGAAATTTTCAAAGATATTAATTTGTTGTTCTAGCATTCCATTTTCATCAGTGTATAATAGATTTGACATAAAATTATGTCCTGCAAACTGAGCCAAATGCTCCTTTTCACCGGTTACGGAATTTCCGACAATATTATTTAGGTGTCGGACTTCACCAAATTTCATTAATTCTCTACAATAACTCAAATTATCTTTAGTAATTTCCGTAATGAATCTTATTCTTAATCCTGTGTGCTTGGCTTTCTCAAGTGCCTTTCTAGTTGTTTCTGATAAAATGAACTTTGGCAAAGAAGAGTCGCCGCAAATGTTCAGAAATTTCCTGGCATTGAAAATTATGTTGGTGATATTTGCTTCTGCTTGCCTTCCGTCACCTATTACCTGAGCCTTTTCTTGAGATGGTGTGGGACTGGGCGAAGGCATCAATACCCCTAGTGCATTAAAGGATTTAAACTAACCATGTTAAACCTAAGCGATATCCTGCTTGATTTGTTTGAAAGTGGATAGGCCCAGACTTAGACCTAAATTTTTATAAATCCTGTAAATAATTTGATTAAATGGCCGATGCATTAATAACTTATGAAATTGTCATCGCGACTTTTCTATCACTCACCGGTTTGCTCTTCGCCGTCCGACGCAAATACAACAAGACAAGATTAGCAAAGAATTTCGAATCGGTGAAAACAAAGATTGATTGGATGAAAACTAGAAAATAACCTGATTTTTGAATATCCCGATTCAAAGAACGATTTATTGTATTTGATTTTTTAGATATATCCGTAATTATTTCTTGTGCGTTAAGAAGTTATTTCTATTCTCCTAAGTGATAATACCCGACCAGATAATTCCTTTGAACTTCGATACTAATGACTTCAATATAAAAATTCTTGTTATCTCCTCATTGGTTTTCAACTGACGAAGGACTTTGTCTTCCAACTACTATCCACCCTTTCCTCACAAAAAAGAGAACCAAGCCGATTACAATACAAGCCATCGATACTAATACAAATAAAAAGCCTGTGGGCACTTGTGTAAGATTCTTTAAATCTAATCCATTCATACCATATATCCCGGCAATCAATGTAATTGGGAGTAGTATAGCAGTAAATATAGTAAGGATTCTCATTGTTTCATTAATCTGAAGCGACACCTTAGCCACATATAGCTCTCGTATGGAATTAATAGTACTTTCATACGATTCAACAAAATCAATCAATTGTGAAATATCATCATAGACCATATCTATGTATTTCACATCATCTTTGTCCTTTTCAACATGCATAAGATAATTTATAATATTCCGCACATGCCAAAATTGTCTACGTAACATTATTGCCTGTCTAGATAAAATATCTATGCTCTCAAAAATGGTTGGTAGAGGGCGTGCGAATGACCTTCTCTGATATTCATTTACCGATAATTCTAGGCCCGTGAGAAGCTGTTCATATTTAGTAACAATTTCTGCCAACATATTATAATAAAGTGAATCTATATGGGTCGCCTTTATGGTTTCATTTTTTATGTTAAATAATCTATCGACTATTTGTTTAAGATTAATCTCGGATGAATGGATCGTTACTAACCAGTTTTTTCCAAGAAAGAAATAAACAGCTTCTACTATAAGCGTCTCTGGATCTTTATTTTTCATGTCAACCATGACAGTAAAAATATGGTTATCCAGCTGACGAATTTCTGGCCTTTTAGATTTATTGATACATGTTTTAACAGCTTCCTCATTTAAATTGAATTTATCAGCTAACTTGTCAAGTTCTTTATCATCCGGGTCTACTACATCGACCCAAACATTGTATCCTCTCTCGGTGTCTTCTAACGAACCTCCGGTTTTAACTTGACCCTTATTGTAGCGGAGAATTGTACTCAAGTTGAATCAGAATGTATTATCTGCAACAAAATATAAAATAGTAGCGATAATATCTCTTGAAAAACTTATAATTCGATTATAAGATCTAAACTGCATATGTGCTGCCATAATAAAATGTACAATGAATTGAGTAAACTAAGCAGTTCATAAAATGATAACAGTAAATTCCCAGTGTTCTAAATCATGTAGAATAGATAAGGGAGTAGTAGACAGAAAATGTTTCTCCATGCCTACTGTCCAAATGGGCTTACGAGCTTTGCGCCTGCAACTACTGATGCAGCATTAGGATCAGGATCTTCAAAAGGTTCTTCGGTCACAAGGAACTGTGTATAGGTATAAGGATTTACCATTGTTCCTTTAAAGTCAAGAGTTCCATTTTTTGAGAATTCACCTATGCTCAATTTATAGTCGGACCCACCGACATCTGCTAGCCAACCTTCAAACACTTTTCCTGCTTTTGGAGGTGTAGTCATATTCGCGACTATATTCACCGAATGTTCTTTAGGAACAATTGTTACGGTTCCCTTCTTTTCACCGCCAAAAGGCTCATTCCCACCTGGAGTCTTTATATCTATTGTTTCCTGTCCATACACAAATTTTCCCACAAAAATAGCACCTCCTATTAAAAAAATACCAACCAACATGATCGATACTGTATTGCCTGCAGATGATTTCATCAAGTATACTAGTACTACAAACTATATATTTATGTCAAAATCTTTCAATGAAAAATAATTCATCAATTGTACACTAATTTTGCGGAATAGTTTAGTTGTAAAATATTCTTTTCAAAGGAACGATCTAGACTTGGTTCTTTCTTTGCCTGTCGCCCAATACTTAAATAAAATGTTGAACTATAGATCTCATGACCAATATAACAGACTGGGACGAAATCGTAAAAAAAGAAGCAAGAGGTATAAATGACTATGATCTGGGCGAAGTACATGAGGTGGAACCAGAAATAGTCGTTACCAAAAGGGGTCTTGTAGACAAGGACAAATTTTATCTCCCAAAAAGCCTAGTTGAACGCTTTGATGGAGACAAGGTTTGGTTTTCTATAACCAAGGAAGACGCTCAGAATTACAAAAAGGACTAATTGTTGTCCTGGTAAGAGCAAACCTTTCTTTTTTTTAATATTAAGAATTTATTCTGATAGTTAATCTTCAAGCAATATCATATTATCGCCAGACATTATACTGTAGGTTACCTAATAAGGATAACTGTTAAAATTGTTTTAATGAGCCTCTGATAAAAATTCGATGCTAATTCCAAAAGAAAAGAAATATGGAGGCTATTTGACCAGCAATACTGGTCTAGGTTGCACTATTTTCTTTTATGTTTCGTTTTGCCGGACATACTTGCATTACAGACTGCGTATGGATTGACTTTTTTTCCGGATTTACGCTTGACTTTCGTGATGCACCTGTCGAACTTTTTTGTATTTAGGCCCTTTTTGACTCCTCTCGGCATATGAATAATATTGCAACATATCTAATTAAGATTCATAAGATAGTATTTTAAACCTCCAAACTATAGATACATTTTAGTCTTAATTTTCACTCAAGACTAAAATATAGTTGATTCAGACTATTTGTTTTTATATGCTTTTATTTCATCAATAAGCAAGATATGGTATCATTTTCCCGTGTTTTTATTCTAATTACTCATCGGAATGTTCACACCCATATAGTATAATAAAAGAGTGGTAAGGAGTGGTTGACGGATATTCAACTGACGAAAACATAGAGTCGAGTAGTTCTATTGCGACAACTAAAAAGATACTAGTGATTGATGATGAACCGGATATTTTAAATTTGTTTGGTGACTTTCTCAAAAGAGAACGATTTAGAATAACATCATATCTTGATCCGCTCGCTGCTCTGAGAGAAAAAAGAGAAAGGCCACAGAGATACTCTCTTGTAATTACAGACATTAGGATGCCGGGGATTTCAGCGTATAGACTAGCTGCATTTGAAATTATCTCAAATCACGCGGTTTAAATCAAATAGAAATAGAACTTGAAAAATCGTAGAACGAATACAATTTAACTATGAGTACTATTTGTGCCGAACATAAAACTCTTAACCATCAATTCAAAGTCTGGTAGATATTTTTGAAAGTCATTCGTGCTAGCGACATACCTAATAATGTAAGGTTCATTATTATGTGTTAAGAGGTATTCCAAGAGTTTCAGAGAGCCAGCTGTGTCATTTTTAGTACCTTCAATTCTGACAGCTTTCTCTTTACCCACAGTTGTATCTTGCTGGGACGTAACGTTGAGAGAGTCGTCCTTATTCATTCTAAATTTTACATACAGTTCCGGTGGTGCATTCTTTACAGTATAATCTGAATCCTCTGCAAATAATATTGCCGCAGTACCGTTACCCAGAGCAATATCACCTTTATCTTGAATAAGTAAATCGGCAAACTTGGCAGGGACCAATACCACAGAAGAATAAGAACTAAGCCCTAATGCATGTTCTAAAGGAGCCTCTGGGGATTCAGTATAACTCCAAGTGTTAGGTACTTCGATAGAAAAAGGAAGACCTCTGAACTTTTCTTCCACACTGTAAGCACTTTGAATGAGAAATAATAATAATATTGTAGTTGTTATTATATGAACTAAGTACATACTCCTAGTTAGCAAATCTAGAACCTTTAAACCATTTCTTTAAGTTGGCTAAAAGAGTGTTTTTCTCACAAATTTATTGAATTTATGCTCAATGATTTATTGCAAAAACTTATTTTGTAATGCAATAATTGAATCAAGACTGATAGTAAGTCTATCATGTCTATCAAAGTAATCTTCGCATAATAAAGAATAAACTGGTTATGACTAGGTACCACGCATTACGAAAGTTAGAAATGATAGAAATAATATTAAACTATTAATTAAAAACCACAAAAAAATACTGTGATTTAATGCATACCTTGAAATATAATATCATCCCAATTTCGATTTTTGTCTCACATATAAAAAGTATAAAATTCTAAGTTTAGATATGATAACCTCAAATATCACGAAATTGTCAATCTTCGTTATGACAGCCGCTTTACTCGTCGCAGCAGTAGAAGCAGCAAGTCCTGCAAATATGGTTCATGCCCAAGGTAACGCCACAAATGGTAACTTGTCGGCAGAATCCACAAAAGGCAACTTGTCGGCAGTAATCGATGTTGATACCCTGAGTAAAAACATAAAAGAAAGGCACCCGCTCTTGGCCAAAATGTCTGCTGATGAAGATAAAAACCTAATCGTGGTTATAAAAGGTATGGATCCAAAGGAAGCAGCAAAGACTATAATCGCGCTCAACATGCTGCGATTGTTGCAACAGTATAAGGAAGTAGATGCAAAGTAACTTCATCTCCCATTTTTTCTAGATGTTAGAATCAAGACAATTGTTTTTTCTCGATTTTCCTAGACTCATACAATCTCGCGTCTCATTAAACTGTTTATTTTATATAAATTATTGAACATTGTACGCTAGGTGCAAGGCTAGAAACTATAGAGCATACCACGGTTTGTCCTAGTGGATCATGTCGATAAATGGGATACGATGTTACGTGTTACTAGTCCTGATTCATTAAGACATATAATATTCAAACTGCCAGCGCAAGTACAGAACAAATTTCGTTTAACCATTATAAAGTTTAAAGTCCTAGATGCAATTAATGAATATGAGAACACCATTTTTGATAGCTACATTTGCACTTTCATTGGTAATCGCCTATCCAATGATGAGTTTAGCACAGCAATGGCCGGAAACAGGTAACCAGTCATCCTCTCAACCGCAGATTGAGGTTCCACTGAATTTCACTCTAAAAGCAAAGGGTGGAGAGAAAGCAAAAGCAGGCCAAGAGAATAAGAGTATTACAGTTGATGTAACAATTCAACAGGGTGAAGGCGGAAGCCCAACGAAGATACCAGTAACAGCAATGGTGCCAAATAATACCAAAATGCAGGATGTACAACTTTGTTCATCCATGAAAGAAGGAAAGCAATCATGCGAATCATTAAAGGATTTTATGCCGAAAGGGCAAAATCAATCATCCAGCGAATCGTCTAAAGAGTCGAAGTCTTCCAGTAGCAACTCAACTGACAAAAATAACGGATAAAGAAGATAACTAGGCAATTGTCCTAGTCAAAAATATTTTTTCTTCTATATTTTTCTAAACAAATAATCTGCAAAATATAAACACCTAAACTGGGCAGATGGGAAAAGAATACGATTATCTATCAAACTACCCTTTGCTATTAAGTTTTTTCTTCATTCTCTGGTGGGATTTTTTTCGAAATTTTTCATCACCAGTGTATTTGAGAAAACTATCTCTCCTCAATTCTTCCAGCAGTCCTTTTCTTTTTAAAGTCATCTTATTTATCAAATTCCCTATCAGGGAAGGACATTATCATATATTTAGAGAATTTGTGCAAGACCATTATGAGCGTCCTCTCTGAAGAGAACCAATCCAGACAGTATAACCTGTATCCTGCGTAGACTGTTATTAGAAACTAGAAAATAGATCGATTTCAATTTTGCAGAAATTAGGCCCGTTTTGCATTATAATAAATCCATAAATACTTTTCCGGTATCAATATTATATGTCAGAATTAACAGACACAGACACACATGTACAATTGGGACAAGTGGAACCAGAACCCGAAGAACCAGGTGACGTAGAACCTGAGCCAGCACCGGAGCCAGGCCAAGAAAATAAAAAAGAATCTTAGTGCATTTGTTTAAATCCTAAGCCAATTATTTTTTTATTTTTCATACCCGATCATGTTCGTTGATTGTCTATGATGTAATTCTAGTTTTGATCGAGGTGTCCTTTAGAATCATTTTCAATTGTCTAATTTGAGTCACACATACTATACAGCAAAGAATACACAGCAACGATTAGATGCTATTATGGTGTCGTAAGTCAATAGATTGGTGGAGAAATCCTAACTTCTATCCAACTTAGAAGATTATCTATACCATCGTTAGTAATAAGTGAAGGAAGATTTACCCTTGATTCTGGAGGAAGCAATAGGTTTATGCGTTGCAAAGCACTCGACTTTTTTACGACATCCTTCATCTCCCTGCATTTACTTATGAGACCAAGTATTTCTGAATTACTTGAAGACATTCTGTCTATCATATGGACATAAAAGTTTAAGAATGTTGACAGATGAGGGTTGATTGATGAACATAATTTTCAGCATTATACTTTATTATGAGCCCTATCTGAAGTGACTTGAAAAGAAATATTTTAGGCCTGCAAGAGAATTTGATTCATAATGAAAGCAGCGATAGTCCCAGAAGTTCATGGCAAATGGCAACTAAAAGATATTCCAATCCCTAAACCAGGTCCGGATCAAGTCCTAATCAAGATGCATGCAAGTGGAATCTGTTATACTGATGTACATATGACGGAAGGTAATCTTCCAGCTCGTCTTCCTAATACACTAGGCCATGAGCCAGTTGGAGAAATAGTCGAGTTAGGTCAAAGTGTTACAACTAGAAAAATAGGGGATAGAGTTGGAGTTCCTTGGACGCAACATACATGTGGCAGATGTGAGTGGTGCCAAAGAGAAAAGTCATTGTTTTGCTTAGAGCAGATTGGAACAGGTGTTAACATTGCTGGAGGACATGCGGAATATATGGTAGCTTATGCAGATGCAACGCAACTACTACCTGAAGGATTAGAGTATGAACAAGCGGCACCAATATTCTGTGCGGGATATACTGTGTATAGCGGTTTGAGAATTGCCGAACCGAAACCCCACGAGCGCATCGCAATTGTCGGTGTTGGAGGTTTAGGGCATCTCGCTATTCAATATGCTAAGATCTGTGGATTTGAAACGATTGCCATTACACATTCTAAGGATAAAGAAGAGCTAGCATACAAACTTGGTGCAGATATGGTAGTGTCAGACGGTAAGGGTTTAAAGAAATCTGGCGGAGCAGATGTGGTTCTAGCCACGAGTAACTCTTACAAGGCTACAGGTGAAACCCTAAAGGGATTAAGACCAGATGGAAGACTAGTTTTAATGGGAATTTCAAATGAACCTCTAATTGTTACAGGTCATTTACTGTATGGGCGAGGTCGCATTATAGGATCAGTGCAAAATGATAGAGAATATCTCTATGAAGCGCTGGATTATGTAGCTAAAGGCAGGGTTCATGTTATGACAGAGTCTTTTCCATTGGACGATATGAATGTCGCCTACGAAAAGGTTGTGAAAGGCGAATTACGATTTAGGGCTGTACTTAAAATTCAATAAGGATTGAAAAATCATCCGCGCGTCCTTGGGATTTTTTTCTGCTAAATTCAATTAGAATTAAAAAAGTAATGAAATAAACACAACGTTATAGTTGATTAAGATACGGACAATAGAGTATACCGATTTAAAGAACTACTAGGATATCTTAGATACGATCTTTGTATAGATCGTCATATTAGCCTAGAAATCTCTAAGAGAGTAACAACATGAATAGATAGAAAATCGCAGATACTAAGATTTGAAACGAGCAGGCGTAACAGGATTGCCAAATTCGTTTGGAGAGTATGCAGAATATATCTTTATTATCTGTCCATGTTTTACCTGAAAATCACCAAGTAATTTTATTATATTTCTGTACTTGTCATCCAATGCCAACAAAGATTCAGCTAGCGGTCCTGCTAACAATATATGTCCCCCATCTCCTACATCCATAACACGTCTTGCAAAAATAATTCCTGGTCCCCATATATTCTGGTTGGAATTTACATCGTTTACTATAAACACGGATCCAGAGGCAAGACCAATTCGGACATCAAGAAACGATCCATCTTCTTTGTGTGTATGAGTGTTATATTTTTTTAAAGCTTGATGTAATTCGATTCCAAGCTGAAGAGGGGATTCAGGGCTTAACATAAAGCCTATGGCCATACCGTCACCTGTGGGAAGAACTCTCTTGTCAGAAGTTTTCTTGAAGATTTCACAATGACCTATCATGTCATTTAATGCCTCAATCTTCTCTATCTGCCTTCTCACAGATAGGGCGGGGTCTGACAGCCCTACTACGTCTACAAAGAAAAATGCGGCATCGATAACTCCTGAAGGGCCCACGTCGGATACACGAGCTTGACCGAAGGCACCAGCAAGCTTCATGTAAATCTTAACATGGTTGTGATGGAACGGCATATCTAGGTAATACTCTGGTTCTTCCAGTATCGGTGCTTTACAAAGACCACATATAGATAACTTTGATTTCGAACTTGCTTCTGATTCAAATTTTAAATTTCCATCTTGTTCAATACTGAATAGAGCTGAAGATGACTTACTACTTCCTCCTTTAATCGATACTAATCTAAGCTTGCGTTTAACCTTATCCTTGTCCGAATCTTCTTGAATCTCGATCTCAAATACAATATCAAAAATTGAACTTAACTTATTCAAAATAGGTTCATTACTAGATTGAGTACCAGACATAGTAATAAGAGAAATGGATTCTAGTTCCTTAATAATAAATGATAATGCATTTACAAACTTCAATACTTTGTCCTCTTCAAATACTGTAAACATATGTGTAAGCGAATCAAGAACAATAGCACACTTTGGAGGATTATTAAAAGTTGATCCGGCTACCTGATGGGATGGATCGTCAGTATTAGTAACAGATGTGGAACATTCATTGATTATACTCTGAATTTCTTGTAGAGTGGCGGAGAGCTTGGGATCGTTTATACCGGTGGAATTATCTAAATCTTTGTCGCCAGTAGCTACCAAATAAGGATTCAAAAATTTCAAGTTTTTAATTTTTGAATCATTGATATTGTTGAAAAGTTTCCCATACTCTTTGCGCGTCATACTCGAGTTAATATATATGCACACAGATCCACTTTCCAGGCTATCTGTTATCATCTGCCGACAAAAGAGAGTCTTGCCCCCTCCAGGAGGACTCATCAGTAGTATTATTCCAGAATCAGTATCCTCGCCAGTATCCTGTCCTACTAAGCTTGAAAGCCCGGGAATCCTTACTTCAGGCATTATCTTGACTGATGTTGAGTATCTTCGATTTTTTAAATTTAACTCTAAATATTCTTTAATTTTTCTATTAATGCATCAATCTTGCCTGCAAATGGGTGATTTGGAAATTTGAGTGCCGTCAAAAATTCATTACTATCAAACTGAATGTCACAATAGCAGGGAATAGAAAGTATTGTATCCATTCCAATGTCTTCATTAAGTTTGGCTACTACTGTAGCCTGAGTGCCAACTGTATTATTGAACATTTCCTGTGTTGATGAGGTCTGCTGATCTGCCAAATTAGGAGGTAAACAATAACCAGCAGCTCTGTTTAACAATAAATACGATTTAGTTCCAAGCTTCGTGAGACTTTCATAAATTTCCTTTGCCAAAAGCCGAGTTCCTTTTAAATCAATACCATCTAACTTTAGCGAAAGAAGAATTGTATCGGCAATTGCCAGAGAATTAATGGACCAATACCGAATACCCGGACTTGTGTCGATTATGACAAAATCTGCATTGTACTTGGCAACGATCTCTTCTCTCAGCATAAGAAATTTTCTTAGTAGTTGTATCTTGGATCCTTCTTGTCTTACCGCACCATCGAGCTTGTATATCTCATCCTTTGAGGTACTGGAAAATGCTACAAATAATTTTCCTTTCGATGAGTCTGATTGCTCGCCATTGTTCGATGGAAATTTATTTAACACAGCCGATAAATCGTGGATAACTTCATCAATTTCGGCATTTTCGAAGAGATAATCATTAATTGATTTCTTTGGTTGCCATTGAAAGTAGTCTTGAAGACTGGGAGCATATACATCCACATCTAATAAAACAGTAGTAAATCCCTTATTTGCTAGGGATGCTGACAAGTTTGAGCTGATTGTAGACTTGCCTGTACCACCTTTATATGAGTGGAATGCAACACATTTCGTCATTATTTCATTAAATTCAATTTGGGTGTATAAAGTTGTCTAATTTTTACCTCCTATTAGACTTCATGCAGTATAGTATTTTAGATAGTCACATTATTGAATTCAATATGGATTTTGAAAAACTCTGCAACGACGTTCTTAATCTCGATCCAAAGGTCCGTTTTGTAGGAGTTTGTGACAATTCAGGTGAATTAAAAAACGGAGGATACAGGGAGGGTATCAAAAGTTTTCTTACTGATGACGAATTCAAAAAGGCAAATCTAATTACACTGGAAAGATGGAGGCTTCATAATAAGTTAGCTGACAGGATTGGCAAAGCAAGATATGCCATGGAAGAGTATGAAAAAGTTAAACAAGTTACGATGCCACTACAAGATGAGCATCTACTGTTATTGAGCACTGAGGTTGATGCAGATCATGGAAAAATAATTGAGTCTGCAATACAGCTAATTATATCTAATTACGTCAAGGATTACCTTTAGTGGTACTTATTTGTTCAAATGCGCTTACAAGATTGCGAAAGGAAAATAAGAATGCGGTCAATTTCTCAAGCGTTTATTGGCTGATTCCATAATAAAGTATTAGATAGTTATTGGAAAATTTCTTTTTTGGGAGCACTATTATTCATCATAATAGAAATGAGAAATTAAGCCTCTCAAACTAAATCATATTTGATAACAGAGTCAAAATTGGTAAGATCTGGAGCATCAAATTAAGATTTTAAGCCTGACTAGATAGTGTTCAGTTTCGTTGAACCATTAAATTTAAGTGCTCTTTAGTTAACGTAGAAAACCAAAGAATATTTGGAGTTGAAAATTAGCTTTCAGTTTGCAATAAAAATTGGTTACTCACATGACAAATTAACAGATTTCTTGCTATATGCCAATAATAATCTTCAATAAACGAGATTAACTTTATGATAGCAGGGAATTTTCTCTTCGCAAGAGATGCTATTAGATGTATAAAATGTTCAATTATCCTGCATTGTTATATTATGAGCTTATCTGAGCGTTCACGGGTAGTCTACCAGAAAAGTTGTATATAAACCAAAAATTTTTTCCTAAAAGTATTTTTAACAACGTAAATATGTAGCTATTAGTACACAGTGTAGCGCAGAGTTGCCTAATGACTAATACGAAAAAGTTCAACTGGAGTTGCACGATATGTGGGATGTCTTCAGGTAGGAAATCTTCTGTAATGCGCCACATTAAAAATTACAATATTCATAAAGGCCTGGGACAAGTTATTTCGTTTGTAGAGTACTCAGTTGGTAGAAGCGAAGGCAAATATCGTCCCCAACTGGAGTACGAATCTATTAAACCCCAAGTTCATTTTCTTAAAAATATGTCAGACAAGACCTTACAAGAGCTGGAAAATCTAATTGTAAAGGAGATAGCAAAGAGGTTTTACGAACGAATGTCGAAAGATCAAACAATGTTAGATAATATTGAGGCTCGCCTAAAGCCAGACATTGCACTCAAAATTTCAGATCTTTAAAAAGGAGCTTCTTAATAAGGCATTTCAAAACTGCCGGATCTTTAGAGCTGCATGAACGCTTATTATTAACGAACATTAAGCGCCTTGTTTTTTCCGTATTTAATTTGTACGTCTACTAACCAATCTACATCAGTTGATGACTTTATCAACTTTGCAATCCTTATTGCATCTCTGATGTCTCTAGACCCCAATCGATTCCACACCGAGTGCACAATTTTTTCCGACAGGTTCGCGTCTAGGTCATATCTTTTGTGAAGCAGTCTGTACACAATCTCTGTAAATTCTTCATATGTATATTCATCCAAATACAGTTCCATGAACCTTGATCTCAGTGGTATAGATAATTTTTTGGCATTATTGCTTGTAGCAAATAACCATAATTTCATCTTTTTTTGTCGAGTTTTGCCATTCAATTTGGTTTCAGAAACAATGCCCGTCTCCATCACATTTAGTAAGGCTGCTTGGTCATTCTTTTTCATCTTATCAATCTCATCAATTAATAGATATTTCGTATCGTTTCTGAATAAGTGATCCATCATACCGGCACCAGAAGCACTAACTCCATCTATGAAATAAGTATAATCCAAACCATCTAAGATTTCTAAAAGAAAGACTGTCTTAGAAGAGGATGACGGTCCGATCAGGAGTATGTTTACAGGATCCCTTGATAATACACACTTGAGTAAAAGTTTCTTTATGTCTGAATAACCAACAACATTAGAGAAAAATTTATCTTCCGGAGCTATCTTTTCATCATTACCGTCAAGCATTTCCTCAATTTTATGAAATAACTTGAACATTAACTCTAAATCAATATTATTTTAAAAGAGATTGTTTTAAACCGTATGTAATGGCCTTCTATATCATAAATCCTCTTTAATTCTTCAATTTGAAAATCATATTAGTTATAATAACCAATGTAAGTGGATGGTAATATTAATTCTTCACTTACATGGGGGTTCAAATTTGTGGTAATTTGGATTGGCAGATTTCTTACTTCGCAAGTTACTTGTGATAGGTTCCTACGCCAAAATCTGCAATAATTTTCGAATTCAAAGTAGCTGAAATATTATCATTTTTTTCTAGCTTTACTTACTTCTTCAATTACCTGTTTCAAATAATCCTCTATTTCGGTTTCCGGTACTGGTGTTTCAATTCCAGTTTTTTCTGCTAATTCTTTTTCATGTATGTCTGCTACGTCTTTAAGTTCGCCCACTGCTCTTTTCACCTCTGATTCCATTTGAGCAGTTCCTATGCTAGAAAGTAGATTGTTGTCATTTTTGGCCAGAGCTCTCAAATGCTGACGCAAAGTAATATCTTGGGAAAGAGACAGGGCAGATGAGTATAGACCAAATAATACGAAGTAAGCCGAAAGTGGTAGCAATGAAAGTGAGTTTATGCCATAAGGAGGATAAGATGCTGTATTGACGCTGACGTGGTTAGAGATGTACAAAAGTATGAATCCATATGCTGTTAATTTGAGAAAAGTTTTGATTGAACTATCTGGCAATCTCCTTAAAATTATCCAAAAAGAAAATGCAAAGAGAGCTCCCGTGGATATGGAAACCAACTTTTGGAAAATGTAAAACGAGAAAAGATCAGGGTTTGTATCAGTATCGTATATGTTCAACGCATCAAGTATTGTACTGGTATAACCTAATATTGGTAACGCAATAATTAATATCATTTTTGGAGCATTAGTTTTTCTGCTGTAATGATATAATAGGAGCGAGCTTCCTATTAGAGTTAGCAGAAATGATATGTAATCAACATAATGATAAATAGAGAAAAAGATGTTAAAGAAGCTTCCCTCCGGATTGTCGGTGAATTGAACCTTGGATTCGGGTGTAATGATAGAATCTTTTTGAGAGAGCAAATCCGCCGAACCTAAACCTGATATGATTTCTGATGTTGCTAGAATAAAAAACGATAGGGCGAACAATAAGATCCCTATGCTCTGTTTCTTGTCTTTATACCAGGATAAGAACCTTAAGGCAAATATAAAAAGTAAAGCACCGGTAACAAAATTACTAATATAAGTAACAAATAATAAAGATATAGTTGAATACTTTGAGAAAAGTAAAACCTGTATAATAACTAAAATTACATTTGCAGCCAATACATACTGTACTATAGTAACAGATTTATGCAAAGCTGAAATTAAAGTAGACCTTGCTTTTAATGCACTACTGCTTGTATCCAATAATTTCAATAAAAAAAATTGTCCTAGTACGTAACCAATTGAAATAATAGTGAATAAAGTTATTCCTCTAATGGATGTGTTGAAATCCACCAAAAAATCTGCAACGATTTGATCTACATTTTCAATAACAAGTAATGTGACAATAACTAGGAAGATTATTGAAATCTTTTTACTTGACTTGGAAAAAGAAAAAAAAATATTTTTTCAGACATTACTGTTCATGAAATATTGTCTGAGTCGGAGTCGATCTTAGCATCGAGTATCGCAGCCAGAAATATTTCCGCTCATATTGCCGGCACTGGTCGCATTAGCCATTGTTGCATTCGTCATATTTCCAGCCATGGATGTCGCATTTGGCATCTGTGCATATGTGAAAACTTGAGCTCCAGTTAGGAAAAATAATGCTGCAACTATGCTTAATGCTATCAAAGTCCTAGTATCTAGCATATTGAAGGATTAATTTTTATAATATATAAACTTAATAGATTGGAAATACTTTAGTCAAAAAAACGAAATGGAGTTTTCCATTGAAGTTTCTTTAGCCTATTAAAAAGTGAGAAATTAGCCTGCGTTAGAACTCAAACCATATTTCGTGAGACATATCCTAGTCAATCCACATCTCTTTATGAATGAAATTGTTAGTCTTGTTGTCCAACTGACTTATCATTCCATAGCCACTTTTACCCCCAGAAAATAGATACATAAAATAAATAAAAATGAAAATGTTTGATGTGCCGTCCATTGCCTTTCTATATCTCTCATTTTCTACAAAGACCCAATATCTTTTTTCCATACCAGGTAAAAGAGGGCCTAATTTAAACTGATTTTTACTGTGTGTTTTAGTGTTATCGTTTAAAAGTGATAATTTATCAGGCATTGAATCAGTAATAGTGCATGATACTATTACGTTTGAAGCAGGAACTTCGCCAAAATTCTTCATAGTTATAGAGTATTGCTTTTTTTTGTCATCTTCACTTAATAATTCATATCCTCCATTTGGCCCAACCCAAGGCCTGAATCTGACCTCTGTTTGCAATTTGCTTACCTTTGCTAGTTCAGCAAAGTCTTTTACAGTTTTCCACAAAAGCAAGATAACTCCGATATCTAAAAACACCCCTAAAACCTCAAAGTAATCTTTTATCACCACTATTGAATAGGGATTTTCACTAA
>DATBHO010000040.1:0-10500 GCA_036557405.1 Nitrososphaeraceae archaeon | reverse complement strand
CACATAGAGAACCCTTGTATGCTAGCATCTTGAATTCCTTCGATGAGGGATTGTTAGAGCCGTGGCCTGTTGGATCCCAGTGCGTATGTGTGTATCCATCCTCGCATTTGACATTTCCCCCCGCCAATGAGTAATGGGTCGACAGAAATACTGTTAAGACTAGTGCTGCAAATAACACAACGAATATGAACCTAAACACAAAAACTAATCGAAAGTAATAATTAATAAATCTTTATTTCTCTGGTATTTAGACTATTTTTATAATTTTATAAAAAATATCGGATCTCTAGTCAATCAGTGTCTGTAAGTAGCATCATCGTTTAGTCCTTCAAGCAGTACATTGAATTCCTCAATTTCTTTAATGAAATGTCAATTCTTTAATAAGAGAGCAAGAATTAAGAGAATCGAATATATTTAGTCTCTTAGAGGGACTGGTACTTGACTAAGCTGTTCGATCTTTATTATAACAAGGAGTTTCCGCTATATCGTCATGTCTTTGTTCGTGCTTACATGTATCTCTTTGATGAAAACAAAAGTGACCATCACCGGCATCATCATAGCAAAAGTCCTCATCGGCAAATACTATGCTAAAGGAGTTCACTACAATAGTTATAGACAATATTGCTGACAAAATCAAAACTGTTACCAATGATTCAAATAGGTTATGGTTCATGGTAGCAAGTTCATCTTGACATGATAAAAAGTTATTGATAGAAAAATTCCATTGTTTTTAGTAATTGTAAGATATTCTCTCAAAGTAAAGTACTAAATGTGAAGGAATTCAATACATAAATGATAGCGTTAGGGCTCACATGGCAGGAATTGGACGCGAGATTGGAAGATCACTCTTTAGCCTGAAATAAAGAATTGTTTACAATGATTTAATGGGATGAAGAAATGACTTGCATAGTATTATCCTACAACAGAAGCGAAATGAAGGAAATAAAAGAATTATAACAGATAGGAAATTGGTATCAGAAAGAAATCTTGATTAACTGAAACTTTTCATTATCATTGTTTTGTTTTAAATTTAAAATTAGAATTAGAATTAAAATCGCCATATTTGATAAACAATAAAGAGCAACTGATGGGCTTATGGCAAGCCGTTTGAATGACAAGAAACAACCGGCCCCATCAGTTGCTGTGTTTCCGACGTTGTAACAGCACATCTCAGCAGAATATTTAATGTCTTGGGTAGAAAGTCATGAGATTTATGAATAGAAGAAAGAGATAAGAATTATGAATATCTTGCTCAAACTCTCGATAATTTTCTAACCTTTTTACCTCTTTAAGTGTTTTCTCTGAATTCTAATCGCTTGAAAATACACGTCATAATAGATCATTTTTAAAATTCATGATTAAAAGATATCCTTTAGATGATAGAAAAAAGCTTCCTATATTATTTTAATCTATATAGTGCTTTCTAGCTTGTCCTAACTTGCAGATACAATACGATAATATGTGAAAATCGACGGTTCAAGTAAGTAAATGAGTTTTTCTAACTTGTATTCTGAACTCCTATTTAATATCAAATACCATAATGAGCAAATCAGGGAATCACTAAATAAGAATCCTAATGACGCATATCAGTTAGTAAATCAATTATCAGAATTCACTGGATCAAGGTATCACGTAATCTTACACCTACACTTTCCAGATTCGAAGAAAATTTTTGATGTGGAAAATTATGGAACCGAAAATTTAAGTATGGTAGTAGATAAATTCCGAAAAACGTTTCCAATTCCTAGAGATACTATCAAGCAAAAAGCTGTAGAGTTTCTCGGTGAAGTAACGCCGCAGGATGCTTATATGTATGAAGGCAAAGAAGGCCTGAAGATTTTAACTTCTCAAGGGAGAATAGAATTACTACCCGGCTCAATTCATCTTTGGTGTAAAATTGATGAAAATTTAAAAAAGTTTTGTGATTGGTTAATGCAAGAAGTGTTTCTAAGTAAAAGCCAGTAAACCATTTAGTGTATGATAATGACTTCCACAGTTAATAATAACTATTGCTGGATTAATTTAGAACTCAATCTCATTTCTGGTATATAACTAATACACATTACAAATACTAAATATCATAATTTACCCATTTAATCTTATTAAATTAGAATTTACTTGTCAATATTAAATTGATTGCATATGATACAAATTCCATAACAGTTCTACATCATGGAACACTTCTGCATCTGAGATAGTACAAAATTCATGTAGTTAATTTATGTAGTTAATATTATGTCTAGTTTTAGATTCAGGGTGCCAAATTACTACCATTATATAGTGAATAAGGTTGACGAGTACTAATATTCAAATTTATTTTAATTCGATAGATATACTAAACATGACTAAGGGAGTCAATTATATTTGCAAGTTTGATATCAAAATCCGTAATTCCGCCTGCGTCGTGAGTACTTAATCTAATTATGACTGTATTATAGACATTTGACCATTCTGGATGATGATTGATTTTTTCCGCTTCTAAGGCTATTCTTGTCATGAATCCAAATGCTTCAACGAAATTGGAAAATCTAAAAGACTTCTCCAATTTTCCATTTTTTAATTCCCAGCCTTTCATGGCTTTAACTTTTTCATCTAATTCATGTTCTGTTAATTTTTTGTACTTTACTTGGGACATAACAGATATTATCATTATTGTTTTATAGACTTTTCATAGATCTTACGTCTCAGTGCTTTGTATTTAGAATTAGAAATCATCATAATTGCAGCGATAGTTTTACAGTCAACAATTTCTCCAGAAATACATTTTTTTAGAGCAGAACTTAACTTGATTCGCTTAATTGTAATTTCTTCATCATCATCCTGAGTGAGTCTCTTTTTGGATGGTTTCAATTTTGATGCCAAGAAGAAGTACATTTTTTCAGTATCATAACCAGGAGCAAGATATCCTTGGAATAGCAGTGTTAATTTTCCAGAATATCCTATTTCTTCATTCATTTCACGATGTGCTGCATCTTTGGGCTTTTCTCCTTTCTCAATTTTACCAGCTGGAATTTCAATCAAACTATTTTGTGTAGCGACCCGAAATTGTTTTACTAGTATCATATTTTCCTTATTATCTAACGCAATTATTCCTACAGTATCTGGGTGTTCTACAATTTCTTTTTCTACTATCTTCTCTCCCAAATAATACTTGTCTGATCTGACCGATATTTTACCTGAATAGAGTTTATTACTAGCAATAATCTTGTGCAAATCCATTTTAATGAACATTTAATCTAAAGATACTTAACGGTTGTTTTGTAGAATTTTAAAATAACTCCAAAAATTAAAATCAGACTAATATGTAGATATCGATCCACAAAATAATTTACTCAAAGTCTTAAAGATGACGTATATCTAAAAAGGTACTTTAAAATTCTTGCCTACCTTTGAATCAATCAAACGTAATGAATTAAATGATATTAATGATTTGGCTCAAAGTATCTATTCTTACTGGCCACGAAAAATTCTTGTTCCACGGTTGGTTAAATAGGATTCCAATTCTGGGATCCGCAAGGTAACTAAAGTTTATCGGTGCATCATCAACTAAAATATCAAATGGATAATCTGTCTTCGGACTATCATCGTAAACAAACAAGAGATCATCACAATGAATCTTGTGTAGGTCTAACCAGTTGATAACATTGCTTACAGAAGATCTATACCTTTTTGTCAATATAGATATTCGGAACCCCTTATTATGAAGATTAGATACTGTATCTCCAATTGAAGGTTCAGTAGATGGTATATCCTCCCAACGCTTATCCCAAATATATGTAAAGATGTCCGAAACCTCAGTAATTGAAATATCTAAAATTTTTGAAATGTCCCAGGAAGTAATATTATCTTTGGTTATGCTTGAATTGTTACGTTTGTTGAATTCTTCAGCCCAAATAACCATCGTGTCTGCAAGAACAGAATCCAGATCTATTGCGAGTGTTCTTCTGTTAGCCATGTCATGCATCTTTTTTAGTAGTAAATTGCAAAATATGCTATTTATTTTTTTGATCTATCATATTATAATTTAGCCATATATATTAATAAAATCATAACATTTGATAGCTAATATTTATTAAATTTTCTCACGTGATACTCCATCAACAATTAGTCAATCGTACCATTCGACTTATATAAAATCAAAATAATGTATAGATTGATGAAATCGATAATTTGATTTCATTAGATGAACAAGAAACACCGACCAATAGCAGAATTTCTCCTAAGGGGAGGAATTATTGCTTTTGGAATACTTCTACTTACAATTTAGCACATTCTAGTATTTCTTAAACATAGGGAAACTGCACTTTTGAAAAGAATGAACTGAATTTGAATACATAATTGGTTACAATAAGACTGACAAAGTGAATCAAATGAAATTGAGAAAATAATGAAATACCATTAATGGTAATAAACTATTGAGATGCTTACAAACAGCCTGACGAAAATACCAAAGTTGCATAGACATCGATAAAGGTAGAAATGCTCTATTTTCTAGAAATTGCCAATTACTTTTAACATTTCAATGAATTTAATATTTTAATAACATTTACACTATTAACTAATCTACTACAGAAATGACCAACACTGATTGCATCAACGCGCCAATTCCTAGTTAGAAAAAGACAATTAAGGGTACGTGCCTTGATGTCATCCTGGGTTTTATTATACTTGTCTTAATTCCTTAAACTTTATTACACCGGAATTTCAGTTTCTACCTGTGGCAAATTTCTTCCAATCAATTTGTGAAACAATAACAAAATCCGATAAAAACATTAGATTTGCAGCCATCGTGGATCACCATGGAACAATACTGGCTTCTTCGGAAAGAAAAGGGATTAAGCCATTGTTAAATGAAGAGCAAACTGCACAGTATGCACTTGCCGCTGTGACCAGACAATACACCAGAATAAGATGGCAGTCTGTACTTGGAAAGATTGATTACACGTGCTCAAGCTATGAGAAGTTACTCAGAATCACTATGCCCATAACTGATTCTAGAAATCATCTGTGCTTTCTCATCATTTTTACATTTGACGTAACTACGAAGAATTTTCACCACATAATAATGAACAAAGTAAAGCCAATAGTTAGAGAAAAGGAAAAAGAATTATTGAATAGAGCGTAATTCACTCATATACACTAATGGAGCCAGAATTTTTAATCATGTCGTTTCATGCTCAAAAATATGCGTAAAAACAAGGCTTTTTTGAAAATATTGATATATTCGTTATATATCTTCATTATAACAAATCATGCCAAAAGAAATGGTAAAATTTTTCAGATCGTATGAACCTCATGGACTTGAACAAGATATTAATAATTTTTTAAAGAATGAGACAAAGGCTGTTATGGATATCTCATTTTTGCATACTGTGACCGGTCATGGAAACGAAATCTATTATGATGCATATATACGATATACTCCGAGGTCACTTTCAAAGTCAAGGAATGCAAATGATTAAAAACCTTACCGCATTTCGTACAGTTCATATCAAGTTTTGTCCCTATAAAAAGGTCCTATTTTACCGTTCTTCTACTTGAGATAATTACGACATGCTCGCGCGGCCAAAGTAGCAAGTCGCAATGGTTCTGGCCTAGCTCCCTGGATAACTAAAGAATTTAACAGACTCGAAGTATCAACAAATGTTAGTCCCCAGTGACGAACAAATATCGTTTTTCCAGTCCACAGCTTTAGTGATTCTCGTTCTCCTAGTTCCGAGTAATCTTGAATTTTTTGCTTCTCATTGATTCCATGTATAGATTCTTTCAACCCAAATGATTTTTTATATGAAATCGCTATTACGGGCAACCCCGTTATTTCATTAATATGCTTACCATTTATAATATTGAATAGGCTAATGACAAGTCCTCCCAACAGAATACAATTGATATCGTTCCTCCCAAGACGAGTAATCATAGATAGAACTTTGTCAGTCCCATCGTTTCCACTTACGACTGTATCTGAATATACGATACCATCTACTCCCAAATCACGCCTCATAACAATACCTGCTAAAATTGATTTCTTGTCGTGTTTTTCGAAACTCTCAGCTATTGCAAAGACCCTTATTCCTTTTTTATTGTTATGAAATCGCACCAGCTACTACAGGCATGGATCCAAATTATAATTTTATCTTATTTCCATGAGTCCTCTATGAGCAAAACACCTGAATCAGTTTTGAGAAAGAAAGGGTCTAAATATCTAAATTACAATTAGAGCTGTATGGACACCCAAAATATGGGTCAAAAAAAGCCAAACAGTCTCATTAATGAAACCAGCCCTTATCTTCTTCAACATGCCTATAATCCTGTTGAATGGTACGGGTGGAATCGTGAGGCACTTGAAAAGTCCAAGATTGAAGATAAACCAATCTTCCTAAGTATTGGATACAGTTCATGTCACTGGTGTCACGTCATGGCGCATGAATCATTCGAAGATGATAGCATTGCCAAGATAATGAATGAAAATTTTATAAATATTAAAGTAGATAGGGAGGAAAGGCCCGATATCGACGATATTTACCAAAGGGCATGTCAAATGTATACTGGTAATGGCGGCTGGCCGTTATCAGCTTTTCTAACTCCTGATCAGCGACCATTCTATATAGGTACGTATTTTCCTAAAGAAAGTAGACATGGTTTACCAGGATTTGGAACTATATTGACAAGATTGTCTGACGGTTACAAAAATAGAAGCGATGAAGTTATTTCTTCCAGTAAAGAATTTGTTACTGCGCTAACAGAATCTTCTACTGACATAACTCCTGATAACCAATTAGAACTAGAAACAACAATTATAAATGAAGCAGCGGTAACTTTACTTCAACTGGCAGATAACTTGTACGGTGGTTTCGGTAGCGCACCAAAATTTCCAAATGCATCAAATCTATTGTTCTTGTTAAGGGCATATGATTATTCTAAAATTACCAAATTCAGAGATTTTGTACTTTTTACAGTTGATAAAATGGACTCAGGAGGGATTCATGACCAGGCAGGAGGGGGATTTGCACGTTATTCAACTGATCAAAGATGGCTTGTACCTCATTTTGAGAAAATGCTATATGATAATGCACTTCTTTCTATGCTCTATTCAGAAATCTATGCGATCAGCTTAAATCCAAATTCTTTGAAAGTGCTTCAAAAAATCCTTAGATATGTACAAAGAGAGATGACCTCAACTGATGGCGGCTTTTACTCGTCACAGGATGCAGACTCTGAAGGAGAAGAGGGAAAGTATTATGTATGGTCGTACAAAGAGCTCGAAAGATTATGGGATCGTGAATTATTTCAAATTTTTGCTGATAGATTTGGGGTTACCCAAGGAGGTAATTTTGAAGGCAAGAATATTTTAAACAAATATACATCCATTGAGAAATTATCAGAACGATATTCTAGGACTCCGGAATGGATAACCGACAAGATAGAGTCTTCTTTAGAAGAGCTTTACCAGCTAAGGCTGAAGAGAATAATGCCTGGTAAAGACAGAAAAATATTAACCTCATGGAATGGATTAATGATTTCAGGATTTGTTAGTGGCTACAAAGTAACGGGCAATCCCAGTTACCTCGAAAGTGCGCAGAAGGCTGTTAGGTTTATTGAAGATAATTTAAGCAGTGGTAATAGACTGAATAGAGTCTTCAATAATGTTTCGAAAATTTCGGGATATCTTGATGATTACGCTTTCTATGTGGAAGCTCTAATTAACCTTTTTAGCGTAGATTCAAAATATTACTATCTTAAAAGAGCTATTGAATATACCGAATCCATGATAGAACATTTCTGGGATAGCCAAACAAATGATTTTTTCTTCACTCCGGATGATAATGAAAAACTCATTGTAAGAACAAAAAATCACTACGATCTTGCAATTCCTAGCGGAAATTCCGTGGCGACTTCAAATTTGATCAAATTATATTATTATAGTCAGAATCAAGATTTTCTTAACAAAGCTGACCAAATGATTAGAAGGGTGTCAAAGCCAGCCTCTGGAAATCCATTTGGCTTTGGTCAGATGCTTTCAGCGATTTATTTGCGACTCAAGACCCCACTGGAAATTTCCATCATAAAGCGAGCAAAAAATTCAGAGTTAGGAGATTATTTGAACAAAAAATTCCTTCCAAATGCAATAACAGCCATTATAAACGAATCAGATCTTGCAGAACTTGAAAAATATCCATATTTTAAGAAAAAACCAAATGACACTCAAGACAAAGAATATGCTTATGTCTGTAAGGATTTTACTTGTTCTCTTCCAATAAAATCAGTAGACCAACTCGAAAAAAATATTTCGTAAATAGCGGACTTTTTATAGAAATACTTGAGGCACAACGTGTAAATATCATTGGCCATTTGAAATCACCATAATAACAATTGTCATCTAATACGAATTCGATTTATTCTGACCTCAAGAATGATTTTAATCCTCTTTCGTGGATCTCAAAGTATAGACGAAATTCTATATCATACCTTGTAATCATGGTGCTTTTTTACCATCTAATTGGATTTTTTATGATGATTATAGGTTCTATAGTAGTGGACATGGTGGTCAATAATTATAGCGCGCCCACAATACCACTTTCTGTGATTTCAGTAATTTTTGCCGGTCCCTTTGAAGAGACAATATTTTTTGGGATCCCATTCTATCTTACTGGAAACAATTTTGTAACTCTTGTAGGTGGTATTATTTGGGCTTCACTACACATTCTAAATACTCCCTCTGTCCAGGTTAGCAGCCTTGCATATCTAACCTGGTTATTTGTAACACCATCTATTTTCGCTAGTCTCAGAACATGGATAAGTGGAAAGGGATGGTTTGCGATAATAGCGCACTCGATTTGGAATCTGATTTTTTTTACAGCGGGATGTGCTAATGGTGAGTTTGCATGCCATGTGTTTAACGAGAAAGGCATTCTTATAGATATAGCCTATATATCAACATCTGTTGTGTTTATTTTGCTTACATATTTTCTCTATCTGAGACATGAAAATAAAATGGTCTCTAGACCTATCTAATGAAGACATTTACTTCACGAAAAATGCCCTCTAAATTATATGAGCCGCCTGTCCAAGATTTTTCCTAAAACCCAAGTCTTTTTTTATTGGAATGGTCTAAATACCGTTAGGATCCTAGTCTCGATATGGGTAAAATATTCCTGCAATTAATTTGCGATGAATGTAATCAATTGATTTTGGAAAAAGAAGGGCAGAAAAATTTAACTTATGAAAAGTTTCCGATTACAGATGATGAAGCATTAGAGCTAAACAAGTCCCATAGGGGCCATGAATGTCACATTGAGGCCGTGGAAAAAACTTAGCAGACTCGAAACTCAAAATCTCAAGATTTAAATTATTTGCAGGTTTATTTGGACAAGTATTTGCCGATGATGAGCTTTATGTTATCCCTCTGAGGCAAGTCTCTTACAACATAAATGAAAGAGCCAAAGGAGCTACGCAAGGCGTTTCCAGAGAATCAGTTATCAGGTGCCATCTGTAATGATAGGCACTCCTCAGATAAGTTTACTTTACGGTTTTTCTAAAATACATAAAATGGGGAGAAGATGGATTACTGATTTTCTCGGTGTCGGTTACCGATATACCGACATTTACATGAATATTTTAATACTTTTCTCTGATAGAAAAACTGCAATTAAAATATGGAATGAAAATATCCATTGGTGGCCAGATAACCAAATAATTTTAAGGTTTATTGAAGACGATGAGCATTATTGGTTCATCCTTTTTCTACAAGGAAAGGATCTATTTTCCAAAGAAAATATTGGCTTTTTAAAAAAGAATAACTTGACTCAGAACTACCTTCGATTCAAAAAGAATTTTGATGAAAAGGCCATCCTTAGATTTGCCCTTTACAAGACTTCTGAAAAGAAAACCACAGCAAAGGATGAAAAAAGCGAAATAGATAATAATGATACTAATAAGGAGACTAATTATGAAATTAACATATTTAAAAGAATGAAGACGCTATATGATGTAAAGTTCCTAAAGAAGGATGAACTTGAAGAAAACAGTTTTGAATATTCTTTGATAAAAACCCCAGATACACATGCTTAGAGAATTTCACTGTATCCAAGATTGTTCTGACTGCTGTATCTACCGTCAATATTATCCTTCAGTGGACTATGGTAAAATAGGTGTTCTTCTCCTTCCTGAAGAGAAAAAAGAAATTGAAGACCAGGCTAAAGCCAGCAAAATTAAAATTACTATATATCCAAGACTTGGGATTGGTATTAATAGAAAATCTAATGGACCTAGTCGAGTAATAGCATATCAACTTATGGGTACAGACTCCAACGGTGATTACTGTCCGTTTCTAGATATCAATAGTACTAATCGGTCTCCACACGGAGGTTTTAATTGCCTCATATATAATACAAGACCTCTATCTTGTAGAGCGTATCCTGCAATAAAGGAGAATAAGAAAGCCGTGGAGCTTGATGGCAACTGCAAATTCTCATGTCAGTATTCAAATCAAGCAAACAAGAA
>DATBHO010000039.1:0-15904 GCA_036557405.1 Nitrososphaeraceae archaeon | reverse complement strand
AAGAGAATGAATACTGAGGATGGAGGAATTTACACAGACCCTTTGATTTTTGATGCAGGAAATAAAGTATGGATCGCCTGGACTGAATACAATAATGTTATTCACAAGGTATTTTTATCTGATCCAGAATAATATGATATTTTTCTTTATCGCATCCATGTAAGTTCAATGCTTATTTCAGATCTCAAATAAATAAATTTGAACTCAACCCATTTGAATCATTTTCATCAATAGTTCTAAAAAAATAAAAAATTGAATTACTTATTAGAAAGTTCTATCCTATTAAGTGTAAATTTCATATTTTTTACAATTATCGTTACTAAGAACATTGATACCATTATTAGAACTATCGTTCCACTTGGAGTCAAATTTGCATAGTATGCCGTAACAATTCCAAGAACAACAGAAATAGATGAAATTGCACATGAAATTAATATTGTTTTCTTAAACCCTTTGCCAAGCATAAGTGCGGTTATAGTTGGAATTACTATCAATGAAGATATAAGTAGTACCCCAACAAGTCTTATTGATGCTATTATAGTTACACTTGCAAGAATGATAAATAGAGTGTTAATCCAAGTCACGTTTAATCCGCTGACCTTTGCTTGTCTTTCATCAAAAGTTATAAGAACTAATTTTTTGTAGAATGTGTAAATCACCGGAATAACTACAGCGGCTGTTATCAATATCAAGATTACGTCATCGTTACCCACAAGAAGAATATTGCCAAATAAGATATTAAACAAATTTAATGTAAAACCCCCAGAAATACTTATCAAAATAACACCAATAGCTAATCCAGATGTCAAAAGTACTGCAATTGAGGAATCCGGCGGAATCATTGTTGATTCTCTCAATTTATTAACCCCAACTGCAGCCAAAATGGCTACTATATACGCTGTCCATAATGGATAAATTCCAATGAATAGCCCTAATGATATCCCACCGAATGTCACATGGGCAAGAGCATCCCCAAATAACGAATGTCGCTTGAGTACCAGAAAAAGTCCCACGATGGAACAAACTATGGATATTGCTATTGCTGATAACAGGGCTCTTTGCATAAAGCCATATTGAATTATATCAAATAACATTTCCATCAGTTTTTTTATCTCTATTGTTGTTTCCATTTTTTGGCATTCGAAAATGAAGATTCATATGTGATTGCATCGCAAATTCTACATAAGAATTCATCTTATCTTCGTTTCCAAAAAAGTCCTCTGATTCACCATGAAAGAATAATTTCCTATCAATACATGCTACCTTATTTGCTAGACTTTCAACCGCATTCAAATCATGAGAAGCCCATACAATAGTTATTTTCTTATCATTGTTTAATTTGCTCAAAAGATTATAGAATTTATTTTGTGCTGTTGAATCGATACCCGTAGTGGGTTCGTCTAAGATCAATAAATCGGGCTCGCTGACGAGAGCTTTTGCAATTATTACTCTCTGTTGCTGTCCTTCTGAAAGTTCACCTATTCTCTTGTCTCGATATTCGTTTAATTCAACGAATTCTATTGCACTGTAGACTGCCTCCTTGTTAATTTTCTTACCGATGAGGCCCAGTGAAACAATTTCCTCGACAGTAGCAGGAAATGCTTGTTCTACAGATTTTTTCTGCGGAACATATCCCACCTTCTGAAGCGTTTTCTTATTTTGTCTAATGTCCGATCCGAAAAGATTAATTTCTCCTGTATAATCTTCGGTTATCCCAAGTATGCATTGAAATAAAGTGGTCTTACCTGCTCCATTTGGACCAATTATTCCCAGAAAATCCCCCTTATCTACTGTAAAAGAAATATTGTCCAATGAAGGATGCGAATCATAGTAATATGATAATTTTACTACTTTAACTACTGGTTGCACTCTAGTCCCTCCATTAGATTTTTGACATTTTCTTGCATTTTATCCAAATATCCTATTCCTGAGGCTTGTTCAGCCTTTGTTAGCCCTTCTATAGGACTTAACACAAGAACTTTACCATTTGGAAGTTCTTGCGCAACCACCGACGCGTAACGCGGATCTATTAATTCTTCTGAGTAGATAATATTCAAGTGAATACTCTTTGCGGTATTAATAATCTCTGCGAGATGTTGCGGCGTCACCTCGGTTTCCGGTGTGCTGGAAATACTGTGTTGATTTAATTCATACCGTTTGGCAAAGTATGAAAAAGCATTATGAAATGAGATGAAATCTTTTTTCTTGCATGACTCTAATTGAGTTCTTATTGCTTTGTCTAGATTGTCGAGCTCATTTAAAAAAATCCTTGTGTTGTTAATGTAGAAATTTTTGTTAGTGGGATCAATCCTTATAAAACCGTCTCGTATATTTTCTGCTTCTTTTTTTGCAAGTATTGGATCCAGCCATACAGGGGGATCAAGAGTCATGTTACGCTTATCAACATAAGTTGCATTAATACCCTCACTTGCATCAATTCTATTTGCAGTATTAATTTTTGCAATCCAATTATCAATCCCCAAGCCGTTATATACCAAGACATCGGCAGTGTCGGCAGTTTGTATTTGATTTATTGTTGGCTCAAAATCATGCGGTTCAACCCCTTTTGGAATCAAGAGTGACGACTCTACCCTGTCGCCACCAACTTTTTTGATGAATTCACCTATTGGAAAGAAAGATGGCATTACATTCAACTTGTCTGCCCTATTAGTAACAGAGGTGGGATCACTACTTGAATTACTCTCTGTGTTTGTCGTATTATGATCAAGTTGCAAGGTCGTGTTGGGGATTTCATTTTGTGCGTACAAAGTTTGACACAGTGTGTGAAATAGTACGGATAAAATCAGAAGAAACAAAAAAGTTATCTGTACTTTCATGGTGATAGTATGTTTTATTAAGAATATATAGTTTTTTTATTAATTATAATGAAGTATACTGCTAAGTTGTTAATAATATTATTGCCCAAAAATTACTCCGGAAATCAGAATTGAATCGACGGGATTTAGTTGTCAACGATTCGATAACTCTAAAAATTGAGCCTTGAACACAATGAGTATGCAAATTTCTTATTCGTCTTTATGAATGCTATTGAAATTCTTTATGGCATCCAACGTATTCAGGTTGCTCCATTTGACATTTGTAAACATAAGTCACAAATTAGGTGACCGATTTCATGACTATATCAAAGGACAAGTCCATAAGAGTTTTATACCATGCTCCGTAATTTGTGAGTTCACAAAGGTTTTTAGAATTTACCTATTCAATCATGGTTTAAAAATCATGGAATAATTATATATCTAATATCAGTTTATGAAAATTTAATTGACCATAGTGAGTGTTTCGCTAAATGAAGAAATAATCGAAAGTTTGGATAAGCTTAAATCAATTGGATTTTCTGGAAGGTCTGAAATCATAAGGGCAGGAATTAGAAATCTCCTATCTGATGAACGCATGAAAGAAGATTTAGATGGAGAAATTAATTCGTTACTTTTGGCGGTACATGACGAAGATTCAGACGAACAAGTTTCTTCTATAAGGCATAATTTTGACAAGATTATAATTGTACATCTACATAATAAAATAGACAAAGATAGGTGCCTTGAAATATTTTCTCTTAAAGGCGATGCTAAGGACGTTAAGGAAATATCAAGACAGCTACAAATAAACAAACGAATGCATTTTGTAAAACTGATTGTTGTTTGAAATATTTGTACTTTGATTACATATCTGAATCATTTCTAAGGTATCGCCACAGATTTTATAACATATAACTGATATTCTGTCCAGAAACTACAAAGGAAATTAAGCAGGTCATGGGCTCATTTATATATCGAATTATTTTTAACCGGCCATAATTGATAAGGTATGGATAGTTGAAGAGAGTCGTACAGTCAATTACGGATGTAATGCTCATTAATGACAGTGATTGTTCATGTATTATAGGATGCCAAATATGAGCGACAAAAAATCATTTAGCATATTGTATAATGAGGTCGCAAGGTTTTTTTTTCTTTCCATGTTTTTTGCTGGTATGTTTTCTGCATTTGTTCTTGGTCTTCAATTTGCTCTCAATTATGTCGAAAATGGTAAAATTGAACTCGTTGACTTGATTTTTACAATTTTCAGTATTCTAGCAACTATTTGGGGAATTATGGCATATAGAGAATTTACTAGATCCTCAGGTAGGGTCAACGAAACGAGACTTCTTGCACGTCAAATTAATCCGCAGATTGGAAAGTATGAATATAAATCATATAATCCTGAAACTCACGAGTTTGAGGATGGATACATTCCATTTGGACCGATTGATTTTTGGGATCCAGCGACATATGCTCCTGATTGGGTAGATAAAGGTAAATATTGGCATGTTTTGCTAGGACTGCAGGTCCCAAATAAGGAATTGATACTACAAGTTGTTAAAGATGATGATTTGTTGAATACTAGAAATCGTAACGTAGCAACGACTGAAAGAGAAACACTTCGATTTCCTTGGTCAGAAAATGAACTCAACAAGAGATTTCGATATAGGGTTAAAGTTCCACAATGGGCGGTAATACGCGCTGAATATCAAGGCACAAAATCAAATAACCGGGAAAATATCGTCACAAATCGCGAAATAGGAAAACTTAACAGGAATATTGTTCTTTTGGTCGATGAAATTATAGAAAGAGAGAGATTTAGGATCAAATATCCGTGGAAAATTACTGGATTCTGGATCTATCTCTACAAGAGTTTGCCGATTAAAATTATTTACAATGAGATCTTGGAAAAACTTCCAGGTTTTCGCAGATCTATAGTAAAGGAAGCAAACGAAACACTTGCCGATATTAGAGAGGATAGGTTAATTTTGGCCATTTTAGATGTAGCGAAAAGTAAGGGAATAGATGATGACAAAATTGATAAAATTTCTAAGTTGATTAACTTTTTAGATGGTGTATATTCAGATATTGGATTAGGTGAAGGATCTACTGAATACCATAACTTTCACCATAGTCTTGAAGTATGTTACATGTCACTAAAAATGTTACCGAATTCAATATATGATTATAGGTTTACATCCAATGATGTTGAAATTATGCTTGTAGGGGCACTTTTGCATGATTATGATCCATTGCAATTTAGCTACGTAAGTAATGATTCTAAACCAGAAAAATATGGTTACCCTGAATCAGAATCGCAAATTAGGTCTATAATTGGTCCTAAAGTTTCTAGAACAATAGAGATTATTCAAAGATACCACATACATGATGCATACTTCAAAATGGATGCGCAGGACTTAGAAAAGCTGTTTGAAAATTTTTCTTTTAAATCCAAACCTCAATTTTCAGACGTTCAGTTAGGAATCTCGAAAGACATAGGAAAGTCTGACAAGAGTTTAATTGTTGAAGCTATTATATGGAGAACTGATTTCCCATATTTTAAACAAGAAACTGCCCAAGAAAAATTTAAAAAACTACTGTCCGAGATAGAGGTTAAGGGTTATGATATTGGAAAAATAAAAATCTTGGCAGAAGTCTTGTGGTTATCTGATCTATCTGTTACCTATATGGGATCTGATCCGATAAGAGCATGGAATAGAGTTACAAGCTTGTATGACGAGCTATATTTGCCTAAATTAGAGGCGGTGTCCAGGACAGATTCATACTTTTCTGATTTTGCAGAAACCGAATTGTTTAAAGAATTAATAAAAATGAAGAGCTTTCCTGACATCTTCAAGTACAGATGGAATTCAGTGTACCAGTTTTTTCATGAGGGAAATCCTTCAACTGTATTGATAAGGACTATACTAAATGCTAGGAAAAGTTTTTTGAAAATAAATATTCTATTTGGGTATTTTACAGGCAAAATTATCTATAAAATGGCTAGCGACACATGGGGTGAATTTTTCATCGGTATTGGAGAGGATCAAAATGAAATCTATTATGCAAAATCTAAGTTTTTAGATTTAGAAACCCAGAATGCGTCTGTATTTTGGGGCAATCCGGCAAAGTTACTACCAAATATACCCAATAATTCGGTAGACAATTTCATTATTTATGTCCCAACATCTATGAATTTTAGGCAATTATCAGATGCTTCATTTTTCGGTTCTCTGGTAAGCATGATTAGTACTAAGTTAACCAGTACTGGTACTCTGCAGATGTTGACAGATATTCCTAAAGATAGTGAGTTCTACAACAATGTTTACAAACAGATCGTCTCAAATGGTCTTGTTGATTGTCCTCCTGATACAAAGTCCTATTTCGCAAATTTTGATCAAGATTCTCCGCCATATTATTCCAAGCCCCACATATCTTTATTTTGCCTGAGACACATTCAATGATTGCGCATATAGTAAAAATCCATTGTTGTCAAATTGTTTGATGTGCTTTACGCTTACTGATAAAGATACTGAACACCCTAATTCAGCTTAAAATTTAAGAATTAGACTATTGCATCAGCTCCCTAAATGAATTTAATATGATGAAGCAATGATGAATATTAAACTCGGACCAATGATTTTTCGCCTGTTAATTTATTCTCTCCCTCCCCCTCAAAGCCAAAAAAAGTTCGATTCCAAACCGCTCCAGATTTGTAAGAGTAAACAATTACAAGACGAGATTCAGTAGATCATTTGAGCACAGTCTGTCAAGGTAGATAAGATAATCATGTAGATTGACTAACCGCAGCATTATCTAAATCGAATTTAATGGTCATTAACACGAGATGCTAAACAGCATGAACTTCATGAATGGTAACTATTCCATTATCTCCAACCATTCTTCTCATTTGGGCCAATATTGATTCAATTTTTGACTTATCATCTATAACCTCTATTATAACTGGCATATTGATGGTAACTCCTTCTATACTGAGAGTAGATCTCTTCCTTTTTCCAAATCCGTCAACTCCAGTCCAAACAGTACAACCCGAAACATTATTTTCAAGTAGAAAGTCAATTAATGATTTATGGAGTCTTTTACCATTCAGCTCATCGTTTCTTTTTATTCTGATTGTGAGACAGAGCAGTTTCACCCTCATGTTTCTCTCATATCCTAATTAATGCCACACTCAAAGCCCTTCCTAAAATAATTGCGCCTAATGATAGTCCTACGTTTGCAAATACATTTAATGCAAACAATGCAAGTTGCTTATTGTCTAAGAGGTTAATTGATTCAAGAGCAAATGAAGACATAGTTGTGAATGATCCGCAAAATCCTACCGCTAGCAAAATCGAATATTTTGTGTCAAAGTTGAAACTTATCGAGAGGATTGAAAATATCCCGAGAATAAAACTTCCAACGACGTTAATTATTAGTACATTCATTGGTAGAACTCCAAACAATATTGGAGATGATGCGATTTTATACCTTAGAAATGCTCCGGCCAACGCTCCCACCGCCAATAACACAATTTCAATGCCCTTCATATTTTATTACCTATCATTTTAATTCAATTGATAGGCATTATCACACTTCTAATAGAAGCGGTTCTGGTATTTTCCAAGGCTAATGCCATAGCCCTTTTATGTTCATTATGAGATAGCATATATTTAAAGATAAATCAGGGATGGCTCAGTGAACTCATGTCCAATTCAACACAACCCAATCACTTAGTCTGTATTTTTGAGAATTCCTACAAAGTAGATGTATAATTAGTGAACTTAAGCACATCGAATACACATATATTGATTAGATCGATATGGTAAATCAACCAATTATGAGCGGTAACAGTAATAAAGTTAATAAAAAAGTAAAAGTAGCAATAGCGGGCGTTGGAAACTGTGCTTCTGCACTATTACAAGGTATCTCATTTTATGGTAATAGTTACATTAATGAGAATAAGGAGATAAGTGATGTTCGTGATACACCAGAAGGGCTGATTGCATACTCCCTTGGTGGCATAAGACCAGGTGATATTGAATTTGTCGCAGCGTTCGATGTGGTAGAATCGAAGGTGGGACGCGACTTAGCAGAAGCGATATATGCTAATCCAAATAACACTATAAAAATCTCGGATGTACCTTCAACCGGTATTAAAGTACAGAAGGGAAAAGTACTTGATGGAGTAGGTAGGCACCTAAATGAGAGAGTCAAGATATCAGATAGCCCTGCAACTGATGTGTCAAAGTTACTAAGAGAAAGCGGAGCTGAAATTCTTATAAACTATCTTCCTGTTGGAAGCAGAGAGGCAACTCAATATTACGTAGAACAATGTCTTGATGCAGGTGTCTCGTTCATCAATGCAATACCTGTCTTCATCGCATCAACTCCAAAATGGCAAAAGGCATTTGCAGACAAAAATCTGCTATGTGCCGGCGACGATGTCATGAGTCAATTAGGAGCTACAGTCCTACACAAGACATTAGTTAAACTCTTTGTGGATAGAGGTGTCAGAGTGGATGAAACATACCAGCTAAATGTGGGAGGCGATATGGATTTCTATAATATGCTTGATGAAGAACGGTTGGAAGATAAGAGAATTAGTAAAACAAGTGCGGTAGCAGCTATGGCGCCCTATGAAGTGCCAATGCGAATTGGCCCTTCTGATTTTGTAGGATTCCTTGCCAATGATAAGGTGTGCTATATCTCCTTGCGTGGTAGATATTTTGGGAAAGTTCCAGTAGAAGTGGATGTTAAGCTCAAGGTGGTTGATGCATACAATAGCGCCGGTGTCATGATTGACGCAATACGTGGTACTAAATTAGCTATAGACAGGGGGATCACAGGTCAGCTTGACAGCGTATCGGCATATTGTTTTAAGCACCCTCCGATACAGAAGCCCTATTTAGAGGCGAAGAACTCTTTCATGGAATTTATTGAAGGAAAAATACAGCGTTAAAAATCCATAAAAGCGTTATCAATATCAATTTTCATTAGTATTGTCTATAAAAATATCAGTTTAGATTTAATTATTTTGTCATATAGAATATATTTACAACCATGAGAATTGGATAATAAGATACTTGGTTTATATAAAGAAACTTGAAATTTACGGATTCAAGTCATTTGGATTCAAGAACACCGTGCTTAATTTAAACAATGGACTAGTTGCAGTTACAGGACCTAACGGCTCTGGCAAAAGCAACATACTAGATGCAATTATGTTTGCATTAGGAGAAAACAGTCCTAAATTACTACGTGTTGACAAATTTCAATCACTGTTCCACGATAGTGAAAATTCATCACACCGGTTGGTACGAGTGAATGTTACATTCGATAATTCTGACAGGGGGATTCCAATTGACAGTGATAATGTCTCCATGAGTCGAGAAATGGAAGGGCAAACTGGAGAGAGTCAGTACTATCTTAACGGTAAGAAGGTATCAAAGAACACTATCTTAGAATTACTAGAAATAATGGTGGCAGTCCCAAACAAACTTAACATTGTACAACAAGGCATGATTACAAGAATATCTGAGTTAAATTCCGAAGAGAGAAGGAAGATTATTGAGGATATTGTCGGACTTTCGTACTTCGATGACAAGAAGAACGAATCAATGAAGCAACTTGATGAATCTGACAGGCGGTTAGAAGTATCACTCGCCAGAATGGATGAAATTAAGAAACGAATAAACGAACTTGAATCTGAGAGAAATGATCAATTAAGGTACGCATTCATTGAATCTCAATTAAAGAAATTTAAGGCAATTAAATACTCAAATAAGATTAGAAACTTAAAAGATGAGCTAGATAGCCGCAACAAACTGTTGTCTAGAAATGAAACTAACCTTGATGCATTTTCTAAAAATCGTGACGAGCTAAGAAAAGAGATAGAAAAAATTGAACTAGATAAATCAAGTTTCATGAGTCAAGTTGATGTGTCAAACAAGTCGAAAGCACAAATAGATACAAAGTTGACCAACAGCATTTACCAAATTGAGAGGGAAAAGGCAGTAATCAAGGAGGCGAAATTACGAATGTCGTCAATCGCAGAACGGTTCACATTCATTGAATCAGAAAGCAAGAAAATTGAACTAGAAATTGAAAATTCCTCAAAATCACTACTTGATAAAAATTCTATTATTGATGAAAAACGATCCCGACTTGTGGAATTGAAAAATGAGTTAGGAACCCTAAACATACGTCTTGATGAAATATCTGTCCTTGCAGATAGAAATAAGAAATTAAGGGAAAGCTTTTTCAAAAAGAAATCAAGGTTAGTCGAAGTTAACAGCCGTGTTAATATACTTGCCGCAAGAATCGAAGAAAAGAAAAAATTATACGTAAATAAGATGAACGAAAATACTCTAGCGATCAATGTTATGACGAGATCTTTGAGCGAGAAACAAGAAAATCTAAATAATACTTCAAAGTACATGTGTTACTCAGAGCTAGATACCGAAAAGAAATTACTCAATGATTTAAAAAATAAGAGTAAAATTTATAACAATGAAATTGACCTGCATAAAAATACAGTAAACAAAGTACAAAAATTTGCAAAGCCATATGAAGAAAAATATTCTATGGCAATTGAGTTATCAAATGAGGATTTTGCAATCGCTGATCTAATGAAAGATTCCCAGGATTTTAAGATTATTGGAATTGTAAGAGATTTAATACAATATAATGAAGTGTATAAGAAAGCAGTTTTTGCAGTTGGGAAGAATTGGATGAAATGTTGTATTGTTCCATCTGTAAAGGAAATGATTCGCCTTGCATCTTATATCAAAGAAAAGAATCTTCCGCATTTCAAGGTAATTTCGTTAGATACGCTGAAATCTGGCAACAAAAAACAGGTAGCATTAAATGATTATGATTTAATAGGGAACATTACAGATTTGGTACAATCAAGTGTTCCTGATCTCGTTGATTTTATTTTTGGAAACGTATTTGTTGTAAGGAATTCAAAGACAGCATATGATTTAGCCAAACAAGGACATAGATGCGTAACTATTGCAGGGGAGCTATTTGAACCACATGCAAGCGCTCTTTCGTTGGATTTTAGCTCTAAAATATCAGATCTTACCTATGAAATAATATTAAATGACTCAATTGCTTCGTTGTTAAAAAATTCCCAAGTTTTATCAACATATTTGGAGAGCAGGAACGCAGATTTAGAGAGGATTAACAAGAATATTACAAATAAAGAATTACATATTAAAGAATTAGAAAAACTTGTTTCTGAGAACAGTATTAGTATTAACCATTTGAATGAAGTAATTGCTAGCACAAAAACTGAAATTGAAAAACTCGAAGCTGCAAACAGCTCCCTAGCTGAAGAAATTACCGACATCGATGCTGAATTGAGCAAAAATAAGAAAAGAGATAGCATGATTTCTTGTTCACTAGAAAATATTTCAAATAAAATTCAAAACTTAATGGATGACAAATTTGATAAGGAATTGTCAGACTTGACATACAAGAAAAGTGAAATTTTAAGAAATATTGAAAACTACGAGATTGAACTCAGAGAAATTATTACATCTTCTGCGTCGATTGAAAATGGAATAACTACTGTAGTTGAAAGAAAGAATGAAATATTCTCTGAAAAAGAAAACCTTGAGGTAGAACAGAGAGAAAAGAGGAACCAATATGATGTTGCAAGTGTGAAATTGGAACAGCTTGAAAGGGAGTTGATAGGTTTACGCGAGGAAGAACAAAAAATAATTGATATATCTGGTGATTCTTATTCAATATTGCAGAACTACGAAAAACAAATCAAGACACTAGACGAAAAGGAAAGACATCTGTATAAAGAAATAAACGGAATAGAAAAAGAATCAATTGCGATAAGGAAGGACATCTCTAATTTTATGGCACAAGAAACTCAAGCAATGAATGATTTAATGTGGTTGGGATTCAAGGAACCTTTGGAAGACGAATTTTTCGAAGTGGATATACTCATATCAGAGTTAACTAAGGAGAACGATGAGTTGAAGACAAGATTAAACTTACGAGCTCATGAAACATATGTCCAGGTAATAGAGGGATACAGGGACATGTCTACCAGAAAGAATTACCTAGAGAATGAGAGGAATTCCATAGTATTGTTTATCAATGAAATAGATAAAGAAAAAAAGGATGTATTTATGGATGCGTTCAAAAAAGTGGACGACGATATTAGAAAAACCTTTTCTGAGATAGCAGGAGGTTCAGCATATCTCCAAATTGAAAATGAAGATATATTTTCAGGAGGACTATCATACCTTGTCCAATTTCAGGGAAAACCACCAAGAGAGTCAACTGCATTATCTGGTGGAGAAAAGACGATGGCTGCAACTGTATTTTTGCTAGCACTGCAGTCTCTAAAACCATCACCATTTTACCTTATGGATGAGGTCGATGCTCATCTTGATGCTCATAATACCGAAAGACTCTCAAAAGTTATGGTAGAAAGATCAGGCGGAAGTCAAATATTAATGGTAACACTAAAGGACACGACAGTGGCAAAAGCTACACAAATATTTGGAATATATCCAAAGTCCGGACAATCACAAATAGTTCACTATAAGAACCCAGACAATGTTCCTCTAGCGCAGATTAAAGCATCGAAATAATAATAACGAGTATTACATCAAGTACTAGTTTGTGCGGTTAGCGTTCAAATCAAAAATAACATGTCTTCCCATTTTTGAATATCGCTAACTTGGAGCTGATCTTTGTGTAAGTTCCTATTTTACAGAACTTTCACGTACGATTTTCAATCCCCTTACCCATTTTTGCATTGTAATGTCGTTGCGTTCGAATATATTGTTAAGTTTGCATATATCCGCGTACCTCCGATATCGAATTTGTTATCGCTATTAGCGTCATCACCAACATACAGTTTATAATGATCTGCTTTAAGATCATCTGCAAATGTTACTTGATTAAATCCACCCGTACTATTTGTATCAAAGTAAGTGCCTAGTGGTATTTTACTGTCAGATCCTACAAACTTCACAGCCACAGTACTATTTGGCTTAAATCCATTTGCATTTATGACAACGTTAAAACCTGGGCATTCAGGGCCCTGGGTCGGAGAGATATCAACTTTGGGTTCCGCAAAAACTGTTATAAACATGATACTAGCGAACCCAAAAATGCCGAATGCAATTATTGCAGAAATAAGCGGTAGATTTCCTAGACGGACCATATATCAAGGTATGATCATAATGCTTGCTAATAAAAACTTTGGATTCCAACTATAGAAGGTGTGATGGATGTTTTATTATTGACGCTCAATAGTTAACCTAAATTAGTGATAAAGAAATAGAGTTAAAATTTTGATCTAGGATAAAAGTTTTTTTACCTTTTTCATCAATTAATGCTATTCATACATTATTTCTAAAGCTATTTTGAAAATTGTCATCAATTGAGAAAGAATATTCGCTTGAAAATATGAAAGTTATTTTTTGATTAGGTTTTTTAGTAATATCATGGTAAAATAATCTATTGTCGCCCAGCTTTGGCTTTCTTAAAAAAAAGACGTCTAATTTTTTTCTAGATAAAAAAAGTAATTCTAATTTCATTCAATCTGTTACAGATAAAGAGTTGTTAGATATAATAGAAAATGAAAAAAAAATTCTTGAAAAGGATCTGTTAAATGATCTTGACCCCGTAAGAAATTCTGTATTAGATTGTCTGGGTCGTCTCAGAGATAGCGCGCAGGAACTTGAACAACAAGAAATAAAAGTTGAAAATCCTCAATTTGAGCCATTAATTAATACCTCAAAAAAGATTTTGATAACAAGCATTAAGAAGGAATCCTTTATAGAATCTTCAGAAATCGAAAACTACGAAGATGCTGTTAAATTCAAGAATAACTTGGAACTACTAGTGAATAGATTCGGGCAAGTCGGTGATTCCCATAACAGAATCCTTAATGAATTTATGCGAAAACAAATTAATAAATTAAAAAGTGAATTTGACAAACTATCATCATTACTAAAGGAGGTAACTAAAGTATTATCTGTCAAAGAAAGTCAAATTAACAATTGCATTACATGCAGAGAAAATTTGATTTTGTTAAATGAAAAACTAAGAGAAAGAAAACATAAAAAAAATAGACTTTCAGAGTTAGCCGAAGAAATTCGAACAATTGACAAAAATATTGAAGATGGGAATAAAGAATACGAAGACTTTAAAAAATCGAAAGAATTTCAAAATGGATTAAATAGTCTCGACAAAATTAATGACAAGAAAAACGAAATTGGAATTTTTGAGAAGGATCTAATAAACAGGGTTTCTAGTCTATCTCGGCCAATAACCAAGTTTTCATATCAAGCCTCTAAGGAAACTCAAGGAAAACTCGCTACGTTACTAAATGAACCTCTTAAAATTTTTAATGATATCTCTGAATACTTGACGCTATTGAATCAACTTAAAAGACACGTAGTTGATAGGAGTATCCAAATCAAGGATCCTGAAAAAACAATTCATCAAATAGAAGAAATTGTCAATTCATTACCATCATTATCTTCAAACTTAAAAAATCTAAAAGAAGAACTGAATCTTTTAGAATCATCAGTTAACGTCAGAAATATGAAGCGACTAGAGGATATAAAAAGAGAGATGGAGATGTATGAAAAATACCGTTCAGAAAATATTTCAAAGACTCAAGAGACGAAGAACAATATCGGTGAGCTTGATTCGGCAGTAAAGATACTGAAAAAGAAAATTGAAGATGGGGTATTGGAGATAACAAACACAAAATATTCAATCCTGCAATCTCAAAACTAATTCAGCGGCAAATTTTATTCAAGTATCTTATGACTACTTGTATCTAATTGCAAATTTTTGAATTCATTTTTAATCCTTCAAATCCATGCAATGGGACCTTCCCAATTGAAATTCGGGGCAATAGGGTTGTTTAATACTTTTTGTTTTTGTTAATGTAAAAACGGTCATTGTGTTTATGAAAATGCTGAGATATCTCAAAAAAAATGTCCCCTCTAATTATCCTCAAAAACCTTAACGTGAGACATTCGTTAGTCTCGTTCTTTTTGCTCTCCAAATGTGCTCTCACAATTTCGCTCTTAAAGTTACTTGGTATCTGTGAGTCTCGAGCCCTTCTTCACCTTGCCAATTTGTTTCGTTATATTCGATAATTATTTAGGCAGGTTATTGAATTTGAAAAATATAAAAAAAGATTGCGAACGTGTGGTTCATTGGTGGTGATTTATAATACCATTACTTTTCCATTTGAAAAGGCTTTTTGCACGAGACTTGATTAATCCTCATCCATACTGCCTAAGTTGGTAAATAGTAATCTTTGTATCAATACATTAGCAATCCGACGAATATATTATTAATCCGATTTTCCGAAAAATTTTAATAAATATGTGATTAAACAGGCAGTAAATACAACATGTCATACTATAAGCGATCTCCTTTTCTTTTTACATATTGGGATGAAGATGACAGGATCACGCTTTATAATTATAATAGATACACTAAAGCTTCAGTATCTAGTGATGTTATGAAGATATTGGATTTGCTTTCTGAATGGAGAAGCGCAAATGAAATGTCTGATAAACTTGAAATTGATAAAAAGAGTCTTACTAAGTTTTTGGAACACCTGGCAAAACTGAAAATGGTTCTCAAGAACAATATAGTGAAGGAAGACACTCATATTCGTCCCCGAGCACGATGGGATCCTATAGACCTAGCCATGCAAAGGCAAAGAAGTTATGGGGGAAGTCTTCCAATGTCAAAAAGAGTCGGAAAAAGACTCGAGATGTCGCCCAGTCCAATTAAGCATGTTAAAGGTCTTTCATCTATTGTTCTATCTAAGCCACAGAATATTCCGCAAACTAAGACTGGGCTTTTAGATGTGCTAGAGGCGCGAAAATCAATACGTAAGTATGGTAACAGCTACATTAGTAAGGATAATTTATCGCATTTCCTATACCATTCGGCTAGAATAAAAGAGGTTTTTGAATCAGAGGAGGGAACTCTTACACAGCGTCCATATCCATCAGGTGGTGCTAGATACCCATTAGAAATTTACGTTGTGAACAATAGGATAAGCAGTATCGTGA
>DATBHO010000038.1:0-2156 GCA_036557405.1 Nitrososphaeraceae archaeon | reverse complement strand
TAATATTTTTGCAGCGTGTCATTTAGTCCCAATTTACCTATTTCTTCCACAAGGGTAGCCAACTCCGCAAATGTCGAATTTCTCTTGTAGACTCTAAGTGTTGCCATTATAAAATATTCACAGGTTCATTATTTTTTAAGTGAATGGGCAATATAACCATTACCTTAACAGTGTAGAATAGTCATACTTAAAATCTAATCCTTAAGCCTAAATAAATTATTTTTAACGATTGGAATAACGGAATTGGCAAGATCTTTATAGTAATGGTACTTGATTATAACTTATTGGTAGATCTCTAATTCATGCTGGGAAGGAATTTGACGAATGACCAAAAGTAAGTTGTTAAAGTTTAGTTAAGGGTGAGTTCCATTTTACTGGTCGGAGGATTGCTGTAAAAACTATCTTAACATACTTGATTAGGCGGCTGAGCAGTAGGACTTTGCTGGATGATATAGTACCGCAATTATGGCTAATTAGTTGTGGATTATTTTTTATGCTCCTGTAAATAGAACTACTTATTCAACCTCATTGAATGTTTGACAATTTGGACATTGAAATACTGCATCTGAGGCTATTTGACTTCGAGACACACTTTGAGCTATAACATTATCACATTTACCACAAATATAATCTAGATCGCCTTCTCCCACTATGAATGGTACAATTTTACGTTCATTATTTTTGTAAATTGGCCTTGTGCCTTCTTGAGGTTCTCGTATGATTCGACAGTTAATTCTAACCAACTTTTCTACCCTTTAGTTTCAGCACTCTATTTATTTAGTATTCCTTCCAGCTTTTGGGTGTGAAGTCCACAACAGAATATAGAATTATTCTCCAGATAAACCCTCTAAAAAGTGAATCGAAATAAAGAAAATCCTAGATATTTCATTAATCGCATTTCCGTGGCTAAGCGAATTGTTGTATATCTAATCAATAGGTGCCTGCTGTTGCAAACCTGTTTCCTACTTGTTCAACCTTAACCTTAACATTCTGTTCAATTTTTCCATTCTTAACAAATATTACAAACCCCTGTACCCTAGCAATACCATTTCCTTGTCTGCTAATTTCTGTAATATCTACTTCATATTTTTTGCCTACTTCAACTGGTTTGAGCAGTGAACCTCTGTTGAAATCTTTGTTGCCACCTCCACCGTAACTTCTGCCTCTGCCATGCCCAAAACCACTACTTCTATCGTAACTCATTTCTGGTTGTGAGTGGTTCTTATCCTAACAAATTGTCCTTGTAGATAAACATGAAATATATTTTAGCCTTTTTGTTTTTGATTATACTATTTCCACATATGTATATGTAAGCCCAGCATTATACAAAATACTTTATAATAAGATAGTCCTAAAAACACATAATCTAAAATGTACATATCTTGCAAGTCGTGTGGTAAAGAATTTAACGAATTAACTGAAGGGATAAGATATTCAAGCATGCATAAGGGAGTTATATTATTTTGTTCAGATGATTGCTGTAAGGAGTATCTTAATGTAAAAAAGAAGTAAAATAATTACAAATATAGAGAGTTCGTTTATGGACTAGTGATATTATTTTTCCTAACGTTCTATGGGTGCGATAACTTGATGCGATTTAAACTATGAAAACGAGAAATATAACAGTAAAATTGGAAGAAATGAGGAGTACTTATGATTATCTGGATTTCGAAGTTAAGGAGAATTTTCGCAACGACTTGAAATGTTACCATACCACATCCACGAGTCATATCTTATGAAATAGAAGAAGAGGATAAATACATGACCGGAGAGTACTTTCGTAATAAGTAACAATAAATCATTTATCACTTTTTCACAATATTTTCATTAAACGCTTTTGACCTACACATATATTGAATGTAGACGTAATAAGCCTAGTTGGTGGATTATAAATCGGAAAACTGTATACAAAATGAACATAGCTTATGTGAAGGCAATGTAACAGAAACAATTCATGGTTCAAAAATAACAAGAATTTGCCAATGTCAATGTCATGATAACATGTATCAACTAGCCCGAAGATTTCAGGCTGCTACAAAGAGCCAGTAATAATTCACATTATTTAGATCCATCTTTTGACATTACTTGTCCGAAGCGATAAGTCACTATTACTAATTACTAGATGATATCGAAGGTTCATAGTATAACACTCTTTT
>DATBHO010000037.1:0-20967 GCA_036557405.1 Nitrososphaeraceae archaeon | reverse complement strand
TACTGGATTTTTACCAGATGGATTTTCAAGATTACCCTCAAGGCAAGAATAAGACTTCATCTCATTTGTTTGTGCATTAAGGCTGTAGGCACATACTGCATATTCATCCCTATGAACAGCAGTAACAAGGTCATCATTTTTCTGATTAAATTGGAAAGAAACGGTAGCAGTATTTGATTTAAGATCGTTACCTGTCAGATATTTAGTTTTGTTTTGGCCATTAGAGTATGCTACAACCTTCAGTTTTTCAGGATTATTTAGTTTTTTTATATTTATCTTAGGGTTAATGGTATATTTTCCGGAGGCTGCTACTATGTGACTTTGGAAGTTGAAAAATAGAATTGATAAAATCATAATACTTGCCAACACACTCAGGGACAAAAATAACATTTTATTCACGGTCTGGAAATTATTCACTGTTTTATTTTTACCATACATAGAATATTAAACTTACGTCTCTGCCTTTTTACATGGTTCACAAATCCTAACATGCAACTGTTTCTGAACTCAATGGGTGCTATAATATTGAACCTCCTGATTCCTTGATCATGTATGTCCTTGATTTCAGTACAGGTTAAGGTAAAGGATGGAAATATTTTTGGAGTATTCTTCACGCTTTAATTTGAATTAAATCACTCAGTTCATTGTCATAATATTGGTCAAGATATATTTTGGCTCTAGTGACGAATATATTCGAATTATCAGAAATATTATTGGGTTAAATTATTCTAATTGATAGTAAGTATAACTTTAATATAGTGTTGTAGAATGATATATCTACTTAAATTCAGTTGTATTACTATAATATTCATGACATAATAAAAGTTCAATCTGATGTAATGCTGTATGAATTAGAATACTTCAAGTCAATGGAATTTGATGATTCGGATTTATCTATAATAACTTTGGATTCGTTAGCAGGAGGATTGAGATTAACTAGAAAAATAATGCAAGATAAATCTGCAAACTCAAATAGGATACTCTATACAGAACATTTAGGATCAGCAGGTGCACAGTTCAGCATTGATTTTGGTCAGAGAATTGAGGTTACTATTAATAAATTAATATCCAAGTCGAAGCATGTGCTTTATGTTAACTTAGTCGAACCATTACTGCGATTTCTTTTGATTTCAAGAGGATTCATATTATTGCATTCTGCTTGTATGGACAAGAATGAATCAGGATTACTTCTATCTGCTCCACCGGATACGGGAAAAACTACAACTGTTTTAAAATGTGTGAAAAATGGATTTTCATTTCTCTCTGATGACATGACAATAATAAAGTTGCCAAATCAGGCTCTCTGTTTTCCGAAACCCATGACCATTAGTTCTCATACTTTTAAAACGGCTGTTAGTGTGTCTAATACACGTGACACTGATCACAGTATGAGAGTACGTAGCTTGGTTCACTCCAAAACGGGAAGAGCTTTTATGCACAAATTAGCCAAGTTAAATGTACCTATTTTTACAATAAATACAATCGGCCAATCCATAGTTAGACCTCCGAAATATACCATCAACTCAATTTTGCAAGACGCAAGAATAAAAAATGATACTACTGTAGATAACTTGTATTTCCTTAAAAGAGACGGCAATGATATAACTCCACTGGGTACCACTAGGGCACTTGATCTTGCAGTTGAAAATAGCGATGACGCCTTTATCTTTCCCCCATATGCAGAGCTACTAAAGTACATTGCTATTGATGGAAGAACTGCATTTGAATTATTAGAGGACGAAAAAAAATTGCTGCGAACATTTCTATCTGGAATTAGCTGTTTTGTAGTTAAGAGTGAAACGAGGGCATGGTTTAATATGATTTCAAAAATCACTAAGAATAAAGCTTAGATTGAGTATGGGAAGTAGCTTGGTTACATTCTACAATGATTCAAATTATGTCATTAAATAAGTCACTAATTGGAGATGAAAAACGATATTCAAATCAGTTCGTCACCATGAAGGATTAATCTATATAACATTAGGTAATTTTGTTGGTGCATCACTTACTGGGATCTTTTGGTTATTTCTAGCTACCTTACAGGATGTTCATGAGTACGGTCAATTAAATTATGTAATTGCAATTGCTTCCTTGTCCGCCAGTATCTCTTTACTTGGTCTTAATACTGCAGTAACGACACTAGTACCACAAGGACATAAACAAATAGATGTTCAGGCAAATCAGGTGATCCTAATTTCTGCTACGGTTTGTGCAATTATTGTCTCACTCTTTAATTGGTTACTAGGACTATTTGTGATTGGAATGGCTTTTTGGATGATGTCTTCTTATGAACTTTTAAGTAGAAAGCTATATTCAAAATATGCTATCAACATTATTGGTGCAAGGGCCTCACAACTTGTCTTATCAATAATATTGTACAGTTTTTTTGGAATTCCAGGAATTATTGTTGGATTTATAATTTCATTTTTTGTATTTAGTCTTACATACTTCAAGACTATACCCAAATTTAGTAAAAGATTTGATAAAATAAAAAAAGAATTTAAACTCTCTTTGCATCTTTATTCATACAATCTCTCAAATGCGTTATTATTGTATTTTGATAAATTAATTATCGCTCCTATCTATGGTTATACAATTTTAGGTTATTATCAATTAGGATTTCAATTTTTCATGTTTTTCAGCATGATTTCGGTCAGTTTTTATCAATATTTAATACCTGAAGAATCAGGCGGAAAGAATAGAAGCAAGATAAGAGTATACGGAATTGCACTTTCCATAATTATCACGGTATTGGTATTCGTTCTTGCACCAGTCATTCTGAAAGTCTTCTTTCCTAATTACATAAATTCGCTAAACTCTATAAGGATTCTGAGTTTAGGTATCATTCCAATGATGATAACAGGCACACTGAATTCAAAGTTCTTGGCAATGAAACTTACTAGATATGTTCTATTTTCTTCTGTGATCTATCAAGTAACCCAAATGATCCTTATTGTTATACTCGGAAAACAATTTGGGATTGAAGGAATTTCGTTATCTGTGGTTATTGCATTAGTCTGCCAGATAACATTCCTTGGAATAATGCACTTCAGACTTAGAAAGATGAATGTACAGAATATTTGATTCCACTTCTAATTTTTTATTATCTTTGATATGTGAAGTTATGGAGATGTTTACTACTAATATTGAGGAAATTTTCAACCTCGAGTGTTATGAATTCATGGTGTGCGAGTTATAACATTTGACTTGACATTATTATAAAATCAGATATTCTCATTGTCATTGTTATCATCGCAGCTATTCGCTGCTTATTATTTGAATATTAATTGTCGTTGTTATTTTACCGAAAAGACCTATCTTCGAGAACACTTCATCTTCTTTTAGTAAATTCTGCATCATAATCTCAAGCATTATTTTTATCACATTTTTGGAGCTGATCAACCTTAACACCAGTAATTCTTATTGCCCGTTTCCTTGATTTTTATCCAAAGTCCATGGAAACCAGCGACCGATAACCTTAGCCCAATCTATCTTCAAGGCAAAATAAATTATTACTCCCAATGCCGCAATACTTCCAACAGTTACTACTATTAGGTAATCTATATTTGTTGAGTTTGCCATAAGATTGTTTACAAAGGGTTTCCCCAAATAGATAGCTCCCAATACCAAGATCTCATTAAAGATAAATTTTCCTAGAAATGTTGAGATGGCAAATTTCCAAGGGCTGTATTTGGCAAGACCTAATGGAATATACACTATATCATCTGGTATGGGACTAACTGCAGCTACAAAGGCACCTATGCCACCATACCTGCCGAGTAATCTCTGCAAAGGAACCATTTTATCCTTAATTTTTGGACTAAGTACATTTCTGCCATAATAACTCGCATAAAAGATAATTAATTTTGCAATCACCGCGCCTATAGCACTAGATATTGCAATTAAAGTAGGATTCAAATTATTATTGAATGCCGCTGTAATCAAAACTGGAAAATATGGAATCGGCACAAAAACAACTATACTGCCAACAAAACTAATTAGTAATATACCCAAATATCCAAAATCGTCGTAAAATGAAAATAGTTCGCCAATATTCAATTGTTCTCAGAACTTGAATCCCTTCACTAATATGCTCTACCAAAATACACTTGGATAGTGCCATGATTTCCGCACGCAATACAGGCAGAAACATTATTTTTAGAATCAAATGGAACTATCCGAATATCTGCTGTTGTCTTTTCCTTCACAAGATCTTCGCATATCCTCTTTCCACACCAACTACAAGCAACAAATCCACCGGTTGCATCAAGTATTGAGAGTAATTCTGCCAAGCTGGCAGCAGTTCTTGTGTTTGATTGAAGATGATTTTTTGCACTATCATACATGTTTGATTGTATTTTTTCTAATATAGTCAATATTTGGTTTACCAATTCTTCTTCTTTGACATAAAATCGTTCCTTATTATCCCTGCGTATTAATTCAACCTGATTTTGCTGCATGTCCCTTAATCCAATATTTGCCCTTAAAGGCACTCCCTTCATCTCCCAATCATTAAATTTCCATCCCGATGTAAATTCATCCCTGTCGTCAGTAAACGCGCGTATATTATGAGCTTTTAGTTTATTTTCTAACTCATATGCCTTTTGTTTCACTATTTCTTTGCTTTCATCTTTATAAATGGGAACAATAATCACTTGGGTCGGTGAAATTTTAGGAGGAAGTATTAGGCCCTTATCATCTCCATGGACCATTATTAACGCACCAATAATTCTCCAGGAAATCCCCCAGGACGTTTGCCACACAAAGTGTTCATTTGTGTCTTTATCTAGAAATTTAATCTCAAATGGTTTTGAAAAGTTCTGACCTAAATTGTGGGAAGTTGCCATTTGCAATACCTTGCCATCTGCCATTAACGACTCTAAACAAGTGGTGTATTTTGCTCCAACAAATTTCTCCTTATCTGACTTTAGTCCGCTAATAGTTGGAATTGCAAGATAATTCTCAATCAATTTTTTATAAAGGTCAAGTATAATCTTAACTTCTTCATTTGCTTCTATTTCATCAGTATGTGCAGTATGACCTTCTTGCCAAAGAAATTCTGAATTTCGGATTAAGGGCTTGGTGGATTTTATTTCAGCTCGCAACGCACTATTCCAAAAATTCAACTTTAGCGGTAAATCTCGGTAACTTGATATCCATTTTGAGAACAAGGAATATGCAAGTGTCTCTGAAGTTGGTCTAACTGCTAATTTTTCTCCAAGTTCCGTAGTACCTGATCTTGTTACCCAAAACACCTCCGGCATAAATCCATCAAAATGATCCTGCTCCTTGGTAAGAAGACTTTCAGGAATTAAAACCGGCAGAAATCCATTTTTGTGTCCCGTTTTCTTTAATTCATTATCAAGTATATCTTTAATGATCTCCCAGATAGCATATCCATATGGGCGAAGTATTATGAACCCCTTGGTCGGTGAATAATCTGCAATGCCTGATTTCAGTACACATTGAGTATACCAATCACTGAAATCAAATGACTTTTTTGCTGTTATGCCTAATTCTTTAGTCAAGTCTCATAACTGCATAAATAAGATGATACTATGACAATGGGGCGCCCTTACAATACACTTTACCCATAATTCTGCTATGGAAGTTACTGCATACATAACATTGTATGAATCCCAGTTCTTTTTCAAAAACAGGACAATCAACGGCTTCAAGCTTCATTTTCTTTAGCATTTTTGGACTCGCACCTTTTAACTTCAGCTTACCCTTATCGTCCATCATTCCAATAGCTTGCAGTTCTGATTTTGCCCTATCATCTAATTTTATACTTTTCTCCACTCCCTTCACAGGAACTATGAATTTTGTATCAGGAACATCTACACTCATGAACAAATAATGATATTTTCTTCGTGTATATGATGCTTGCTATCACGGCATGACCTAAAGCATTCTAGTCTTAACGCCTGTGATTGAGTTGAGTATTAAAGTACTGTTCCAAAAGCAACTTTGAGAAAATGAAATCATTATTTATTTGATATTTGTGATATAGCATATGGATGATGGTGATTATTATAATGTGCTTGAGCTGAACAAAACTGCCTCATTAGATGAAATCAGAAAATCATTCAGAACCCTTGCATTGAAGTATCATCCAGATAAAAATAAGAATGTCGGAGCCAAGGAAAAGTTCATGAAAATCGTGGAGGCGTATGAAGTATTATGTGATTCAAAAGGCAAGAAAAACTATGATGAATCAATTACTATTAAAAAGAATACCCCTAAATACGACTTTTCTTGGACACCTTCAGCCGATTTTGAAAAAGTTTACAGCTATGCTAGAATTAAGAACACATACGTTGGTGGGGGTATATGGGATATTGGTGAAGCAGCCACAAAGTCAATGTGGAAGGCAACGATTATACTTCTCGCTTCACTTGCAGCAATGGCTTTATTGATTATTTTCTTCCCATAGATAGATTCGTGTTATGCATTTTTGCGCTTCTTGGAAGTAATCTGTCTATTTTTATCTTTGTATTTATACCAAAAAAAAGCAGCAAGCCCCAAATTGGCAATAGAAGTAAATAAGAAGATTGGTGAATTAGTTTGGACAAAAATCGCAAGCCCATAAATCCCAACAATTGTAGCAACTATGGAAAAAATCTTTAACTGATTGCTTGATATTGGCAACCTTATTCAAAGGATTTAATCAGTATAAAAGTCAAACTAATGGTGTAAAAATAAGAATGAGATTCCATTTTTCTGCGCCTCTATTAATACAACGTCGGCTCTCCTATAGCGGATTTAATATTGGTATTTGCTCTCTTTTGTGTTGTGATTTTTTTATCATCTCACTTACTAATTTTATCTTTCTCCTGCTATGTTTACAGTTAATAAAGTCATTGTTTGCATAACTATCCAAGATAGTATCAATTTCGTTATATCCTAGTCCAATTTCTTTCTCGGCTACATGCCCTTTCCAAAACCTAGGGCTACTTGGCTGATTGACAATTTGTTCCGAGAGTCCTAGATGCTTTCCCAATAATTTGACCTGACTCTTGTACAGTCCTCCCAAAGGGAGTATATCAGCCGCTCCATCCCCAAACTTGGTAAAGTAGCCAATCATCAATTCACTCTTGTCGGAGGTTCCTAGAACAAGAAGGTTATTGATATATGCGTAATGATATAATAATGCCATTCTAAGTCTTGCCGAAAGATTCCCGCTGGATAGTTTGTTAATAGGCAGGCTCTTTAACAAAATTTTTTTTGCACGTTCAAAATGAATTTCTTTATATTTGATCTTCATTTTCTTTGCCAGATCACGAGCATTGTCAATGTCTTTTTTTGGAGTAAGGCCTTTTTCTGGCATTATCAGGCCCATTATGTTATTTCGTTCTACGGATTTAGTTGCCAATATCAGACAAACAGAAGAATCAAGACCACCGCTCAGTCCAATAACTAAACCTTTCTTCTTCCGTGACTTTACTTGTTTTGAAATAAATCTTGTGATCTGACTTATGATTCCATCGTAGTTTAGGTCTAAAAAGTCTTTAGACATCTCTATTTGGCGACTGGAGGTTTGGAAAATGTGTTGCTTTGATTTAAATGATAGTCAATTGACAATTTTGGATCTTTTTGCTTGCCGGTCAATATTCCGACTACTACATCATCCTTTTTTATGATCTCTTGCTTTCTGAGCTTTCGTATTCCCGCAGGAACTGCACCTGAGGCCATTTCACAATCAAATCCGTTTAGGCCAACTAAAGCCATTCCGTCACTCATTTCCTTATCAGAAACCTGTATGACAATTCCATTAGTAAAGTCTATTGATCTTAATGCTTTGATCAGATTAGCGGGTTTCCCTATTTGTATAGCAGTGGCTTTAGTACGTGGTTTAGTACCTCTCTTATCTTTTTCATCATAGTATTCTTTAATAAGGTCCAAGTCTGGCTTGCCATTATTCCATGTCAGCTTCTTGCTCCCGAACAAACCATTGGTTAGTTCATAAAAGGTATTTGCCCCTTCTGCATTCACTACAAGTAATCTTGGAATTTTTTTTATCCACCCAAGATCATAAAGTTCCATCATCGCCTTTCCACAACTGGAAGTATTTCCTAAGGCACCGCCAGGATAAACTATCCAGTCTGGTGGATTCCAGTCGAGATATTCTAGAGCCCTGTATACTATTGTTTTCTGACCCTCTATTCTGAATGGATTTATTGAATTTACTGTGTATGCCCCTAGGTGTCGAGCTGCATTTAGAGAATACGTCAAAGCATCATCGAAGTTTCCGTCAATCTCAATTACCTGTGCACCAAACTGAAATGCTTGACCAAGTTTACCGGGTGCTATTTCTCCTTTTGGGACAAAGACCTCGCACTCAATATTTTCATTTGCAGCATACATCGCAGCAGATGCTGAAGTATTTCCGGTTGACGCACAGATAATTCTATTCATATTTATCATTTTTGCATGTGTTACAGCGGTTGACATTCCATTGTCTTTAAATGAACCACTGGGGTTGTAACCTTCAGGTTGTAATAGAAGAGAATCGTTATCAATTAGGGAATATTCTGAAACTTTTTTCATTTTGTACGGTTTAGATTGTCTACCTTCAGAACCGTCAAGAGAAACAAGAATTTTGGAACACTGTTCAAAATCTTCTGTATCCAAGTTAGCAAAATTAATTAGCTCTCTAAACCTCCATACTCCACTCTCATTATAGATATTGCCTGCGTGGTTTCTACGCTGATAGAAAGTTTGGATTAGTTCGCTAGAAAAATTATTTTGATAAATAATATCCAAAAATGAGCCACATTTACAAACCAATATGTTGTTATTAATTTCATAAGTAAGATTACATGCAGGGTTAATACATTTCTTGAAGGGATTGTTTCCCACGCCAGCCATAAGTTATTTCGTAAAAAAAAGATATTTAGACGTTTATGGTTTGAACAAAAAGAACAAAAAAATTTAAACAGGCGGGAATGCCCCGCAGGTATAGCAATATTTAGGATATGACAAACAAGATCTACAGAATGAACACCTAATTGAAGGACATGGTTGGCTAGCAGGACAACCAAAAAACGAACTATAAATCCTATAATAATAAAGGTGTTCTTTGTCTCTCACTTTTACGTTATCAAGAGCAGCGATTTTTGCTTCCTTTTGATATTCTTTATCATCGATAAGATCGGCGAAGCTTTTTGAAATCTGGTCAAATCCTGAGCCTTGTTCCAAAGCCATCTTGTTTCTCCATACAACTGATCCAAGTTCTTGTTCAAACGCTTTCCTCAATATGAATTTTCCCCACTTCTTACTGTTATGTTCTCCAACCTTTTCAGTTACGTCAATTGAGGTAGCCAAATCATAAATGGATTTTTCTAAGTATGGAGTATTGATTGTTATTCCCAGTAATTCTCCTATCTTTTTTGAAGAAAATCTCATTATTTTCCAAAGTTCTACTAAAATTTCGTGTAATTTATTCAAATCTGTAAAATATCTTTGGAGGTAGTTATATCCCGCAAATAACTCATCTGCACCATCTCCAGTAACAACCCCATCATATCCTCTATCTTTAGCTTCTCTTATGCCAAAGAATATTACCGAAGAATTTCTTATTTCAAGTGGATCGAAAGTCTTGAACTTTTTAATTACGTTCGGAACTATATCAACGATGTCATCAAAGCATACAATACACTCAACATGTTTCTGACTATACTTTTTCGCTATGGTCTTGGCATGCTTTAGATCTTGTGAATTAGGACCTAAGGAAGTTACAATACTTAGTTTAGGTCTCATCAAGTAGCATAAGATACTGCTATCTACTCCACCCGATAAAAGTAAAGAATTATCAAAGTATTTATTGACAATATTTTTTAAATTCTTCTTTAAAGCTCTCTCTGTGTGCAAGGATGACAAGTTCTGATGTCATTAGATGTAAATTACAAATAAAAATTTGGCTACGAGGGCCCAAAAATCTATTTCATTGTTTTAAGCCCGTTGTGTTCACGCAGCAACTCTAAACCTTCCTTTGTGATGTGATACTGTTTTGATTTCTTGATTACGTATCGAACCATTCTTCCAAGATGATAGTAGATCGAACCTGTAGACAGATCCGTTGCGTATTTTATTTCAGAAAAACGCGCTGCACCGTTGCTATCTACAATGGCTTGCAAAATCTTTATCCTCGTTCTCCTGGCACGGAGCTGCGTTTCACCTATCAACAAAAATTTTATGTTAATAAATTATTTATGCTTTTCTTAAAGAATTGTAATCACTAAATAATATAGAATTTTCAATTTTTATAATTCTAAATAGTGAATTTTTACTCGTTTAACATCCAAAGGTTGTACTGATAATATCTTGTTGAATTCTTTCTTCTTGCGCTTATTGGCATAGCATGTTGTTCGTAAACCTAGGAAAAGCCGGTAACGAGTCTTCCCATCGGGTCTTCGGTCATACATTTAGTGAACCTCGTTTATTTGGGTTCTAATGGGAATTCAAATCAAATATATGGTCGAGTAATTATATTTCAATTAAGAACAAGAATGGGGTGAAAGTTAACGAAGCGAATAGTCGAACTATTAGACACAAGCGGGAATAATCAAATGACCGCCATTGTAACAACGAAGAAGCAAATGAAACGTCAAGATTGAATGGAAAGATTATTTGAATAATATGTGCAAAATTAGGTTGCATCCGACCCTACTTTATAAGTGACCAAAAATAACTGATTATGAAATGAGACTGCCTTTGATTTTGACTGCGATATTAATTATCGTCACGACTGTAATAGTATCATCATCTCAATTTGATTTAAAAGTCAATGGTATAACAAATGTAAACAATACCTATTTTTCAATAATCATCCCTGACAACTGGACATACGCTGAACATTATATGATAGGTATGACAATGGCAGGATCACATGGCAATGGATCTGTTAATCTTGTAGCATTGGCACCTTCAGCTTTTGGCAAGGCCCTTGTTGTCAACGAGAACAAAGAATCACCGTATGATAAAATGTTTAATGGTGGAGCATATTCAACTTTAAGGCAGGATATAGATTATCCTAACAAAAATTCCACATTAGAAGAGTATGCGAAGTATAGAATTAATTCCATAATTCCTGGAGTAAATTTGACATCACAGCAAGATACTATAATTGGTAATGAAAAGGCAATTAGGATTGATGGTAATGGAACAAACAAACTTAAAAATCTAAATTACGTAGCATACCTAGTTTTACATGACAAAGTTCCGTATTATTTAGATTACATTGCTAACACAAAAGACTTCCAGAAATATTTGCTACAATTTGAGCAGATGATAAAGACGTTCAAGTTTGTAAAATAAAATCAAATGCATTTTCTCGAATCTTTACATTTTTGAGCAAATCTGATTCTTTACCAATTATGAGTGAATAATTTCACGAACACGATACAATATAAATACAAAAGAATTATTCTACATGATAATGCCAGTAGATCCTGTGTGTGGAATAGAAATGGACGAAGACCTAGCAACTATCCATGAGTATAAAGGAAAAAAATATTATTTTTGCTGTGAGGGTTGTAAAAGTATTTTTTCAAGAAAACCTAGAAAGTATTTGAAGAATTAATAAGTTGTATTTGATGATTGTTATATGAATTAGCATATCTTGTCATAACTAATCAACCTAACAAAAGATATTCACTATTATCCGTATTTCACTATTGTCATACTACAATATTGAATTAGTTTGCCACAAATGTGGGGTTTTAAATAATAGAATTTCGAATTTAAAATCTGTACGTGACATGTTAAAGGCTGTAAATAATACGTGTAAGAGTTGTGGAATTTCATTAAATCCTATAGACTTCGTAATAAATGCTGAACGAAGATACGAAAAATTTGTCTGAAACCAGTCACAAATATGCAGTATTATAAGAACTAGACACTGAAGAGAGGAAATGTGATATTTGATCTTTCAGTTTTTGCTAATGGTTATATTCGTCAAGGAGATATAAGTTCAAAATCGTTCTCTCCAGTTATCTTGTAATAAGAACCAGCGTGGTCGGTAAACAATCCCACTTCTATGACACCTGGAATATTTTTTATCTCCATTTCAGTTTCTTTTAAATTTTCATATTTTGGTAACAACGTATCATAAATTATGTTACCATTTTCAGTAATAAACGGATATCCTCTTTCTGACATGCGCATCTTTGGTAAACCTCCAATTTTCTCCAGTTTTTTCATTACAATGTTTCTTCCAAATGGAGTAACTTCAACGGGAACCGGTATGTTGAACTGCTCGACAAATTTGTCAGCCTGTGCAACAATCACAAATTTTTGCGATGATGAAATTAGGATTTTTTCTTTTAGAAGAGCGCCTCCCCCTCCTTTTATCATATTATAATCCGAATCTATCTGATCTGCGCCATCCAAGACAACATCAATTATTCCACTATTACTCTGTTCGACTATTTTTAAGCCCATAGTTTCAGATACTATTCTTATTTGGAGTGATGTTACAATAAATTCCAACGAATCTTTATATTCCAAATTCCTAATATTGCGCACAATTTTTTCTACAGTCCTTCCACTTCCTAGTCCTATAGTATATCCTTCAACAATATAGTTCCTGAAAAAATGCTCTGAAAGTTTGTTGTATTTGTTATCTCCAGCTAATCGATCTTTTTTTTCACTGGAATTCATATGGTTAAAAGAATCTATTCATGTCTACTTTAACCTTTACAAATAATATCTATGGAAGAAATCAATCCCTCAGAGATCAATCCTCACTAAATAGGACCTAGCTAATTTATCACACATATAAGACTCAAAGTATTGACAACGAGTATATATACGAAGTTTCAGTGAATATTCGTACAATGTCTGAAATGAGCGGTTCTAAAGCCCTAATGGATTCCCTCGAGAAAGAAGGTGTTGAAATAGTATTTGGACTTCCAGGAGGGGCAAATCTGCCAATTTACGATGCACTTGTTGACGCAAAGTTTAGGCACGTTTTAGTAAGACATGAACAATCTGCCGCTCATATGGCTGATGGTTATGCGAGAATAAAGAGGAAAGCAGGCGTGTGCCTAGCAACGTCAGGACCCGGAGCAACAAACTTGATTACAGGAATAGCTACTGCCTATGCAGATTCTTCACCCCTAATTGCAATAACTGGGCAAGTACCTATGAACATGATTGGAAAGGATGCCTTTCAAGAAACTGATATAATTGGTGTTGCTAACCCGTGCACAAAATATGCTTTTCAACCCAGATTTGCAACCGAGATCCCTGAGGTTGTAAAAAAATCATTCTATATTGCGGAAAGTGGTCGACCTGGACCAGTTCTAGTCGATATTCCAAAAGATGTCCAACAAGAAGTTACCGATATACAATTTCCAGATCTGATAAAGGTACGGGGATACAAGCCTATTGTCGATCCGGATTTGTCTAATGTTGGAAAGGCCGTTGAACTATTAGTCTCTTCACAACGTCCAATTATTATGGCCGGTGGAGGTGTTATCTTGTCAGGAGCTTTCTCCGAACTTCAGGCATTAGCTGAGCTTATTATGGCCCCAGTCGTTACTACCTTTAAGGGTAAAGGAGCATTTCCTGAAAATCATCCCCTGGCCATGGGACCTATCGGAATGCATGGTCATGCCGAAGCAAATAGAATTATACTTGAAGCAGACTGCATCCTTGCAGTAGGTGCAAGATTTTCAGATCGTTCAGTCGGACGCTTCGATGAATTTGGTAAAGGTATGAACATCATACATCTTGATATAGATCCTGCTGAAATTGGAAAAAACAAGTCTGTGGACATTGCTATTGTCGGTGATGTAAAATCGGCACTTAGAACTATGGTAAAGATGTTATCAAAGGGAAGAACCAACAGGAACTCTGATAATCCTTGGCTTCAGCGTAGGAAAGAGCTAATCGATTATTTTTCACAAAATATTAAAGATTATCCTAGGGAGTTGACTGCCAGAAAAGCCCTTAAAAAATTAAGAGAATTGTTGCCTGCAGATTCCATAGTAACGACAGAAGTTGGTCAGTGCCAAATGTGGACCTCGCTCCATTTTGATGTTATATCTCCTGGAACTTTTTTTAGTTCGACTGGGTTGGGAACAATGGGATTTGGGTTTCCAGCATCAATTGGAGCAAAGGCTGCGAGACCCAAGGTACACGTTGTAGACATCGCCGGCGATGGATCATTTAACATGACAGAAAATTCATTAGCAGTTTCTGTATTGGAAAATTTACCAGTGATAGTATTTTTGTTAAATAATGATATGTTGGGGATGGTCGCCCAATGGCAAAGGACTTTTTACGACAGGAGATATATGGGTGTTCATCAAAAAAGATGTCCTGATTATGTCAAGATTGCAGAGGCATACGGAGCAAATGGATTGAAGGTTCAATCGATGGACGAGTTAGACAAAGCAATTAAAAGCGCACTTAGAACTGAGGTTGCAACGGTGATCGACATTACAATTGACCCTGAAGAGGACGTATATCCGTTTGTTGCTCCGGGTACTGGACTCAAAGATATGATTACTGGTGCATGAAATATGAGCTCAAAAGAGTACAGGACCAAACCATTGTATATCATTTCGTCTCTCGTTGAAAATAAACCTGGAGTGCTATTTCGCATAACCAATCTCTTTCGCGCAAGAAATTTCAATATTGAAAGTATTACTGTAGGAATTACTGAAAAACCCGACCTCTCCAGAATGACAATTACAACTAGGATAGACGAACCCATACTTGATCAATTGGTGAAACAGTTGAGAAAACTTATTGACATTGTGGAAGTAGAGGTTTTAGACGTAAACAATACTGTCTATAGAGAGTTAGCCCTGATAAAGATAAAAGCAAAGGATTTCACGAACAGAAATGAAATTATAAATTTTGCTAATGTGTTTAGGGCGAACATCTTGGACATTGGAAAAGAATCTGTCACAGTGGAAGTTATCGGAACTCCAGACAAAATAGATGCGTTTAAGAATCTAATTGTACAATACGATATAGTAGAAATGGCACGGACAGGTGTATCTGCTCTTCAGAGAGGAGAATGATCTATGGAATCCCAAAAAGTAAGAATATTTGATACAACATTGAGAGACGGTGAGCAGACACCAGGAGTCTCTATTACTCCAGAACAAAAATTGAATATTGCTATCAAACTATCCGAACTGGGAGTTGACACAATTGAAGCAGGATTTCCAGTGGTATCTGACGGTGAAAAAGAAGGAATAAAGAATATTGTAAAACAGAAATTAAACACAGAAGTTTGTGCCTTAGCAAGAACAGTTCGGTCAGATATCGATTCAGCAATAGACTGCGGTGTGGATTATGTTCATACCTTTATTGCCACTTCAGATATTCACATGCAATTCAAATTAAAAATGTCGAGGCAACAGGTGTTGGAAAAAGCACTGTGGGCAGTAGAGTATGCGAAGTCTCACGGATTAAAAGTTGAGTTTTCTGCAGAAGATGCTACAAGATCTGATAGGAAATTTCTCATTGATGTCTTTACAGGAGTGGTTGAAGCCGGTGCAGATAGAATAGATATTCCAGACACCGTTGGATACGCAACTCCAGAATATATTGCCTCACTAGTTGAGGAAATTCGATCAAAGATGGATACTCCAATTAGTGTTCATTGTCATAATGATTTTGGTCTAGCCGTTGCGAATTCAATAGCTGCAATTAATGCAGGAGCGTCTTGCGCACATGTTACTATTAATGGACTTGGAGAAAGGGCAGGAAATGCTTCATTGGAAGAATTTGTTATGGCATTACAGTGTTTGTATTCTAAAAAGCACAATATAAAAATAAATTTGTTATACGAGATTTCAAAATTCGTTTCAAATACAATGGGTGTAATAGTTCAACCAAATAAAGCCATAATTGGAGAGAATGCATTTGGTCATGAATCAGGCATTCATACTCATGGCATTATAAATAATCCCCTAACCTATGAACCAATAAGTCCCGAATTAGTAGGTCGAAAGAGATGGCTACAGGCAGGCAAACATGCGGGCGCTCATGGAATTCGTGCAATTTTGAATGAATTTGGAATTGATCCTACTGAGGAACAATTACACAATATTATTGAAAAACAAAAAGACATTGCTGATACTGGTAAATCTATTACCACTTCACAGCTCTTGTCAATTGCAGGTGAAGTAATGGGCAGTACAAAATTTGAAGAGAAATTCAAGCTTTATGATTTTCATATTATTACGGGAATGAATATCATACCTACGGCAGTGATAAGACTAAATACACATGGTAAAGACTTGATTGCTTCAGAAACAGGCGTTGGTCCCGTAGACGCAGCACTTAAAGCAATACAGAAGATTGCAGTAGATATGGCGAATATACGTGTAAGAGAATATCGCCTTGAGTCTATAACAGGAGGATCAGATGCACAAGCAGAAGTTACTATTAAGACAGAAGATTTAGATGGTAACGTTGTTTCTTCCAGAAAATCAGGAGAAGATGTGGTAGTTGCATCAGTGCAGGCAATGATAGATGCAATAAATAAACAAATGTTAAGAAAGGTATTGTATTCAAAAAACTAAAATCTATTTACTTCAGGGTCATAAGTATTGACACGATATAGTATTTCTTTAATTAATGGCGATGGAATAGGTCCTGATCTTGCAAGGTCAGGAATGAATTTGCTAGAAAAGATTGGCGATTATTCTGGAATTAAGTTTGATATTGTTGGTGTAGATGCTGGAGATAATGCTCTTATTAAACATCGCAAGGCTCTACCAGATTTTTCATTTGATAGCATAAAAAAGTCAGATGTCTGTCTTAAGGCACCCGTCGGAGAACACGCTGCTGATGTAATTCTTGTTTTGAGAAGATACTTCAAATTATATGCTAACATCAGACCAGCAAAATCATATCCAAATGTAAAATCTCTTCATCCATCTGTGGATTTGGTAATTGTCAGAGAAAATACTGAAGACGTTTATTTGGGATGGGAATTTCCGATAGGCGATGATGCAGTTATAGGATTAAGACTAACAACTGCAAAGGCATCAGAAAAAATTGCACAATACGCATTTGAAGAAGCTTTACGAAGAAATAAAAAAAGAAAAGTTGTTTGTGTCCATAAATCAAATGTTATGAGAAAAGGTGATGGAATGTTTGCTCAAATTAGTAAAGATGTCTCAAAAAGATATCCCAGGATAGAATTTAGTGAATTATATGTTGACGCATGCGCAATGAACTTGATTAGAAACCCCCAAGCCTTTGATGTGATCTTGACAACAAACTTATTTGGAGATATCCTGTCAGATGAAGCCGCCCAGGTTGTTGGGGGTTTGGGATTGGCCCCTGCAGCAAATATTGGTAAAAATTTTGGATTATTTGAACCTGTACATGGTGCTGCATTTGATATTGCAAATAAGAACATTGCAAATCCTTCATCCATGTTTTTATCAATAAAAATGATGTTTGAATGGTTGGCCGAACAAAATAGGAACAACGAACGAGATAATCTTATTAATTTAGGAAAAAAAATAGAAGATACACTAATAAGTTTGCTTGAAGAAAACATAAAAACTATTGATATTGGTGGTAACATGCATACAAATGAATTTACAAAGGTATTTGTTTCTAAACTAGTTTAGTTATATATTTAATATTGTCATGTCTTTAAATTAACAAAGACAATTTTTATATCTTATAATATTTTTGAGAAGTTAATATTAATAAAATAGAAAAATTATTTGTTTCTAAAAATAATAAATAAAAATAACAAATAATAATATTGTATCTTAAAAGATATCAAATAAAAATAAGTTAGTGTTTTTGATCCTTTGGTGGGGCTTGACAGAATTCCGTTAAAACTCCATTCATAGATTTCGGATGTATGAAAGTTATTTTTCTACCATAAGAACCAGTTCTAATGTTTCCAATCATTCTTATCCCATTTGAAATTGCTCTTTCAACATCACTATCTATATCATCTGCAGTAATAGCTATGTGATGAATTCCCTCTCCGCGGTCGGCCAAGAATTTTTTTATTGGACTGTCGTCTGCAGTTGGTTCCATTAATTCTATTCTTGTATCTTCTAGTTCTAAAATGGCAACCCTGACTCTTTCTGTGGGAACTTCCTCAATGTCAACTTTATCAATCCTTAAAATTTTTTGATAGTTCTTTAACGCCTCTTGTATGCTGTTTACAGCTATAGCAACATGATCAACTCTCATCTACTATCACCACTAAAAAGAGAATTTTGGTTCATACCTTCCAAAAATATCAACAAAAGTATCACTTATTTCTCCTAGTGTAACGTGATTCCTTACCGCTGATATGATATGGGGCATAAGATTTTCATCTTCCTTTTCTGCCAGGCTTTGTAATTTACTTAATGCAGAATTAACTTTTGCCTGATCCCTGTTTTTCTTGAATTCTTTTAATTTATTCACTTGACGTATCTCTATTTCAGGATCCACTGTATTTAAAACTGGTTCAACATCATGTTGGTCTTGAAATTTATTCACACCCACAATAATGCGGTCAGTGTGGTCTATTTCTTTCTTTAACTGATATGCATTACGTCTTATTTCTTCTTGAAAAAATCCTTTTTCTATTGCCACAAGAGCACCCCCCATCTTTTTTATTTTTCTAAGATATTTTTCTACCTCATCTTCTATTTTGGAAGTCAAATATTCAACATAATGCGAGCCTGATAAGGGATCGACGGTCTTTGTAACTCCACTCTCATTTGCTATAATTTGTTGAGTTCTCAATGCCACCTTAACAGATTCTTCTGTTGGAAGAGCCAATGCTTCATCTCTGGAATTTGTATGTAAAGACTGACATCCACCTAATACCGCTGATAGAGCTTCAAGTGTTACCCTTGCTATGTTGTTATCGACCTGTTGGGCAGTGAGTGATTCTCCACTAGTTTGTACGTGAAAACGCAAATGCAATGATTTGGAATTTCTTGCATGGAATTTTTCTTTCATTATCTTTGCATAAATACGCCTTGCTGCCCTAAACTTGGCTATCTCTTCAAAGAATTCCATGGTACAGCAAAAGAAGAATGACAGACGTGGCGCGAATTCATCAACGTTTAATCCCTTTGATGTACATGTATTGATGTATTCTATTGCATTTGCAAAGGTAAAGGCTAATTCTTGAATTGCATTTGAACCTGCTTCACGCATATGATATCCAGAGATACTTATCGGATACCATTGTGGAACATATTTAGAACAATACTGGATCATGTCTCCAATAAGTCGCATCGATTGTCTTGGCGGATAAATATATGTATTACGTGCAATGTACTCCTTTAAGATATCATTTTGCGTTGTTCCTCTTAGGAGATTTGGAGCAATTCCCTTTGACTGTGCAACGGTTATATAAAGAGCCAAAAGTGTTGATGCAGTTGAATTTATAGTCATAGAAGTACTGACCTTGTCAAGAGGAATGTTTTCAAAACATGTCATCATATTATCAATAGAGCTGATCGCCACGCCAGTCCTTCCGACCTCCCCTTGAGAATATTGATTATCAGAATCTCTTCCAGTCTGTGTTGGAAGGTCAAAGGCTAAAGATAGTCCCGTCTGTCCGTGTTCTAATAAGAATCTAAATCTTTTGTTTGTCTCTTCTGCACTTCCAAAGCCGCTGTACTGTCTCATGGTCCATAATCTTTCTCTGTACATGTCGGGATAGAGACCCCTAGTATATGGAAACCTACCTGCCTCCTCATCTTTATGGTCAGTTTTACCAAGATCCTTTGAAGAAAAAATCCTCTTTACAGAAATTCCTGAATCAGTTTTAGTTTTTTTAATTTCTTGCCCTGTCATTGTTATCTCACTACGTGAGAATCCTATTTGCAAAACTTAAAGCTGCGTTATAAGGTTCTATCTCTTTTTTTAATATTTTATTGATAAGTTCTTTGTACTCTTGACTTTTCATAATCTTATCAATAGATTTTTCTTTAATTATATTTAAAATGATATCTTTCAATTCATATTCTAATATTGATCTTTCCCTTGACAGGTATTTTTTATCATCTAATAAATTGACAAGTGATTTTGCCAACTCCTTTACTCCTTTTTGAGTCTTTGCTGAACATTTTAAAACTGGTTTTTTGTCATTGTCACCAATAAGATCAGAAACTATGTTATACAGTATTGCAGAACCATCCAAGTCTGACTTGTTTATTACATAGATGTCTCCAATTTCTGTTAGACCTGCTTTTATTGCCTGTATGCTGTCTCCTGTCTGTGGAGTAAAAATTACTAATGTGACATTAACTACCTTTGAAATTTCTATTTCTAATTGACCTGCACCAACACTTTCTACTAATATTAGATTATATCCTGCAGCATCAAGTATTCTTATTACGTTTCTTAATGACCTTGAAACGCCACCTTCAGCTCCTCTTGAAGCCATACTTCTCACGTATATCTCATCACTAATCGACATCATCCGTACCCTGTCTCCAAGGAGGGCTCCTCCAGTTATCGGACTTGATGGGTCTACTGCTAAAACGGCCACCTTGTAACCAAGAGAATGAAATTCTACTGCCAGTCTTCCAATTAACGTACTTTTGCCCGAACCTGCCGAGCCGGTGAATCCTATAGTTCTCGCATTACCTGTTTTTCTAAAAATTTTATGAATTATTTTTATCGAATCAGGTTCATTGTTATCCACAATTGAAATTGCTCTTGAAATTGATCTCTTGTCTCCCTTTAGGATTCCATTTATTAACTGTGACACTTGATTAATTGAGCTGGAAAGTTAGATATTAAAAGTTACTCGTACGTCAAATAACAATTTAATTGCATAGTGAAAGGATTTTCAGTTATGAAATTGACAAAAATTTTAAATCTCTACTTTAATTTTTAGATGTATGTCTACATCTACATCTACATCTATGAAACAGACCCGAAAAAAACCAATAAGGGTTCTAGTGTCTAAATTGGGACTAGATGGTCATGATAGGGGGGCTCTTGTAATATGTA